>JBEKVU010000212.1:0-7969 GCA_049513775.1 Candidatus Acidiferrum sp. | reverse complement strand
CGCGCCTTCTCTCTTTGGCCCATCGTGTGCCCTGCGATGCGACGTTGCGTTTGGTCGCTAGCGGCAGACCTAGTGTCGTGCTGCCGCGGCGCACACGAGGGAAGAGGTGCTGCGATGTTGGCTTTGAAATATTGGTTGATTCTTGTAGGAACGATGCTATTCGCCAGCGCAGGCGTCTTAGTCGCCTACGATATCTATCTGTCCGAGCACTTACGCCGCCTGCTGGCCGGAAACAAACCAGAGGGCGCCGAGCCGGGCGCCGTAACGCGCCGCGCAACTCGGCCCGTGCGCTGGCGGCTGTCGGTGCAACTGCTGGGTGGCGGAGCGCTGGCCTTGCTACTCGCGCAGACCTTCATCGTAATCCCCGATGGCGCCGCCGGAGTGCGCGTCAGCGAACTCTGGGGCGTGCGGCCGGGTACGCTTTATCCTGGGCTGCATTTGATCACTCCGCTGATCGACTCGGTTGCCCTCTACGATACCCGCGAACAAGTCTACGCGACGACGGCGGCGGAAAGTTCCAAGCCAAGCGACGCGGGCAAGCGTGTGGACGCGGCCAATCCGCCAGAAAATGGCGGCCGGGGGACGGACGTCTTAACGGTGCAAGCCCGCGAAGGTCTGAATATCGGTTTGGCAGTGTCGGTCCGCTACCGCCTGGATCCCAAAAATCTGGACGCCATTCACCGCAACCTCCCGCAACCCGTCGGCGAGCAAGTGGTGGCCCCCATCGTTTCTACAATTTACCGCCAGTTGGCCCCGGATTACCTAACCCGCGAAATCTTCGCCACCAAGCGCGAAGAGTTGCGCAAAAAAGCCGCCGAGGCCATCACCGCGCGGCTGGCCAGCGATGGTATCCTCGTCCGCGAAGTGTTGCTGCGCGATTTGCAACTTCCCACGGAATACGCCAAAGGCCTCGAAGGGCTACTGCTCAAAGAGCAGGAGAACGAACGCCTCGGCACCGAGCAGGAAATCAAACAGAAAGAAGTAAAGATCGCCGAGTTAGAAGGCGAAGCGCAGAAAGCCCGCGACGTCAAAGCCGCCGAGTCCGCCGCACAGGTTCACGTCCTCGAAGCCAAGGCCGAATCCGACGCCATGCAGTACACCTTGCCGCTGAAACAAAAGCAGATCGAGCAATCCAAACTCGAAGCGCAAGCACGCAAGGAAGCCACGCTCGAAAATGCCGATGCCGCCGCGCAAGCCAAGGTCATCGACAGCAAAGCCGAAGTAGAGCGTCAGAAAAATCTATCTGACGCCGAAGCCAATCACATCCGCGTCACCGCCGCGGCGGACTCCGAACGCATGAAATATGAAGCCTCCGTGCTGAAGTCCAATCCCATGCTGATTCAGAAAATCATCGCCGAGCGTCTCTCGGACAAATTGCAAATCATGATGGTGCCCATCGACGGCAAGAATTTCTTCGCCAACGATGTAATGCGTTCCGCCTTTTCCGGCGTAGCCGCCGGTAAGGACAAAAGCGATTCCTCAGACGACGATACGAACGACCCAGCTCCTGCGCCAACCGCGGCAACCGTCACCGCCCAGCACAAACCTCAGCGGCACCCGTAGCGCAGGAAGGTGCGCGAGCGAATCTGCGACATTGCGAGCCGCGCTGCCAAAGACGCCTTGGTTTTCAGAGAGCGGCGCGGCGTCGCCGTCCGCTGATCAGGTAGATGGCCGCGCGCAGTTCGAGCAGCGGATCGGCCGAAGGATCGATGCCGTCCACGCGCGGAATTGGATCGAAGATAATGATCTTTTGTTCGTGATCGTCGTCGGCAACGCGCGCGCTGAGGGTAATGGTTCCGAGGTCCATTTGCGTGCGGTCCGCGGGCCATTGAATGGTGACGTTATCGACGACGTCGCCCTCGTTCGCGAGTTGCACGATTACGCGAAACTGGATCGGCGAGCGCGCAACCCGCGCGTCCAGTTCATCAAAAAGATAATTCGGCCCCCTCGTTGCCAGCGTAGCCGCGTCGAGATAATCATTTCCCTCGACCGGCACGATGCGATAGCGCCCGAAGCGCGATGCGCCGCTAGCGTTCGTGAAATGCATCGCCATGAGCCCGAAAAAAGATTCTCGCGCGAAACTCGAGGGCGCGGGTTTTGGCGCCTGCACGAACGCGAGCGCCGCCGGATGCGTGCCCAGGAATTTTTCTATCGGTGACGGCGATTCCTTCGAGGAACTGCTCTCTGCGATCGCCCGAAGAAGTCCCAGAAATTCGTCGCCATCGCGCGCGGGGAAAGCGTTGGTCGAGTGCCCGATGATGTCGGTGTGCAGGCGTTCTGCGAGGTGAAAGCGCACCGCAAACCCGCGGGGGCTGGCGTTGGGATCGGCATCTGGGATGACCGGCAGGCCCGTGCTGTCGGAAAAACGCACGGTAACCGGAGTGGACGGTCGATTAAAATGCGGCGCGCGGCTGAGCGTCGCCGCCGCCGGAGTCGGCGTAAAAACACCGGTCAACATCTGACCCTTGGCGTGCGCCGGCCGAAAACCTGGATGTAGTCCAAAAATCGTATCGAATTCCTTAATCAGCGTGTTGCTGAGAGCGATGATTTTTTCGTCGTCCGGAAGGGGCATGAGCGTGTCCTTTATCGCGGTGGCGTAATCGGGAGCAGGTATTGTAATGCGTTTCGGGGCGCGGAGGATACGGCGAGGGTTTTTGCGAAGGAGCGGTTTGCGTGTAGGCTGGCTGCGGATATTTTTACGTCGCTGCGTGGAGAAGAGACGATTTCGCGTTGGGGAGAAGAGATGGCCAAGTCACGCAGGAAATTTCTGACGGATACGTCCATGGGTGTGTTGGGGATGGCGGCGACGTTGGGTGCAACGTCGCGCGCTCCAGGGTTGAAAGCGGCTGATATCGCTGGCATGCAGGATGTCCAGACGCCCGGCGCGCCGCCGGCCTTTGGTACGGCCCCGGCGGTGGGGCCGCAGGTTTCGCCGGAGACGTTTGCGGAATCCGAGAAGTTGGTGCGCGTCGAAATGACCGCAGCAGAGCGCGCGCAAGCAGCAGGGAATTGGCGTGTATCCATGGCCGCGCTGTACGAACGGCGAACGGGTCCGAAGCAAGTGGCGCTGGAAGCGGGGTTGGCGCCGGCAACGCAGTGGAATCCACTGTTGCCGGGGATGAAGTTGAAAGTGCACCACGGACGATTTGTACGCAGCTCGGCGGATTCCGGAGCGCTGCCGTCGAACGAAGAAGATATTGCCTTCGCGCCCGTGACGCAACTGTCGCGATGGATCGAGTCGCGAAAAATCACTTCTACGCGTTTGACGGAAATATATTTGGCGCGGCTGGATCGCTTCAATCCCAAGCTGCGGTGCGCTATTACGCTGACGCGCGAACTGGCCATGCAGCAGGCCAAGCAGGCGGACGCAGAAATTTCCGCGGGAAAATATCGCGGGCCGCTGCACGGAATTCCCTGGGGCGCGAAGGATTTGCTGGACACGGCGGAAATCCCCACTACGTATGGCGCGGAACCGTTTCGCGACCGCGTGCCCGCAAAGAATGCCGCGGTCGTCCAGAAGTTGCACGACGCGGGCGCGGTACTCGTCGCGAAGCTGAGTTTAGGCGCGCTGGCGCTAAACGATATTTGGTTTGGCGGCCAGACGATGAATCCGTGGCTGCTCGAAGAGGGCGCGTCGGGTTCGAGCGCAGGCCCGGGGTCGGCGACGGCGGCGGGCCTCGTGGGATTTTCGATTGGCAGCGAGACGGGCGGAAGTATCGTCAGCCCAAGCATGCGATGCGGCGTGACGGGATTGCGCCCGACGTACGGCCAGGTGCCGCGGACCGGCGCAATGACGCTGTGCTGGTCGCTGGACAAACTGGGACCGATGACACGCAGCGTCGAGGACGCGATGCTGGTCCTCAGCGAGATTTGCGGGCCGGACGCGGGGGATTTGGCGAGCGTCGCGCGCGGCGTGGATTTCGACGCGGGCGCGGAGGTGTGCGGATTGCGCGTCGGATATTTCCCCGCGTGGATGAAGAAAAATCCGGCGACCGATGTGGATCGCGCCGCGCTAGAAACCGTACGAAAGCTGGGCATGGTGCCGGTGGAGGTGACCATTCCGGACTGGCCCTACGATTCTTTGGATATTATTTTGTTCGCGGAGGGCGCGGCGGCGTTCGAGGAGATCACGCTGAACCACTCAGTCGACCAATTGAAGGCCCAGGTGCCCGACGCGTGGCCAAACACCTTCCGCCAGTCGCGTTTTCTCTCGGCAGTGGATTTCGTGCAGGCAGATCGCTTGCGGCGAAAAGTGGCGCAAGAAATGGCACGAGTTTTTTCCGAAGTAGATTTGCTCCTGGTCCCGTCGTTGCGCGACGAAATGTTGACCATCACCAATTTTACCGGCCACCCCTCCCTCACGCTGCGCGCGGGATTTGTGGAAGTCTCCGAAGCGCGCAGCGATTGGGCGCCCGATCCGGCAAATCCGCTGCCAAAATTTTCGCCGCCGCGCCGCGTCCCGCACGGCGTAACGCTGATCGGCCGCCTGTTCGACGAGGGCACCCTCGCGCAGGCGGGAATGGCGCTGGAGCGCGCCTTCGCCGTGATGAATGAGCGCCCACCCGGATTGTGACGGGAGCCGTCGTGACCTCGCCCGCCGAGTAGAAGGGATTTGGCAAGTTCCAGCGCGGAGACAGCGGCTTCGCGGGTGACCGTAGGGAAATCGTCGAGGAATTCCCCCAAGGTATCGCCACCTTCGAGATAATCCAAGAGCGTCTGAAAGGGAACGCGGGTGCCGCGGACCACGGCGGTTCCGCCGAGGATATCAGGGTCTTTGGTGATTACATCGGTTAGCTTAGGCATCCCTTTGAGTTCCTACTTTGCACGCGGCAGGAATTCCGCCGGCAAAGGAGTATTGGCCGACTCTTCCTGCCAGTAAATGGTGAGCACCCACCAGCGCTTGCCGTCGAAGAAAAGTTGAAAGCTGTTGATGCCTCTGGCAAACGGAGTGGCGTCCTTGGCGTCGTGGCGCGATTCGTACGTGCTGAAGGCCTGCAGGATGTTGCCCCACTGGTCGCTGTGGCGAACGGATTCTTTCTCCCAGAAACCATTCTTCGCAAAATACGCGCCGGCGCGCGTGATGTACTCCTCGAGAGTGAAAGACTTGGCGGTCATTCCTCCGCCTTCTTCCGGGGCGGTGCGGATTAGGCGTGCGCTCGGATGGAATAGCGAACGCATGCGATTCCAATTTCGGTCGCCCGCCGGACCGGAGATCACGTCGTAAGTCGCAGCGATAATGGCGTCCGGCGAGGAAACGTCGGCGGGGGCTGCTGCGATGACGGAGCTCGGCGCCGGGGCGGGCGCCACTTGCGGCGTGGAAGTTTGCGCCGACGTTGCACACGCTACGAGGAACCAGACGCCTGCGGCTACGAACAGTTTTTGCGACATGCTTTCCACCTTTCCGTTAAGGACGGGGAAGTATATCGGATGGCGATGGCTATGGGGTGGGATTGAGGAGGCGGCGGGGCAGGTCGATTACGATGTGACGGCCCTGCGACGATTTTTCTGTGTCGAGTGCGGGGAGGGTGCGGAGCAGGAGGCTGCTGACTGTAGGCGAGGACCGCGGCGCGGGGAGATGCGGCCTTGCTGGAGGGTGTGCGAGAGATTCCAGAGCTGGGTGTGGATGTCGGCGGCGGATTTTTGCGCGGAGAGATTTTGGCTGAGGAAGGCGGAGAGGTCGACGGAGTCGTCGCGGAGGGCTGCGGCATGGCGGGGGGCCGAGGGTGTCGTGGGTGGGGGAGATTTGGGTGCGACACGGGCGAGTCCGCGGCTAAAGCCGGGACCCACAACCGCAACGGCAGCGGCGATGGAAGCGGCAACAGAACGGGTCTGGAGACCCGCCGCCCGAGAAGCCGAGACGTGCCGCTCAGGCCGCGATATGCAAACGGAAAAATTGATTTGGCGGATTTGTGGGGCGCGGGGGGTTTTAACTTGGGGTTAACTTGACCGTGGCGGGTGCGTGGGATAGTGTGAACAGAGTTTCTCCTTGAAGTGGCTAGGCTAGTGATTTTGGCGCGCGAGTTTGGTCCGGACCGCATCGGGACTGCACTGCCGGCAAAAAAATCTGGTGCTACGCGGAAACGCTACTTAGAAGTGCATCGGAGGAATCCCATCGGGCACCCCATTCCTGTCGCAGGCAAACCTACCAATTGGATGAAGCGCAGCGTACATATTTCCGGAAAAATTGAACCGTTCTTCGGCACGCTGGACGAGAACGTGCGTATGCTGGAGGATTTGCTGCGCGTGCAGACGCAATTGCACGACAGCAAGTTGACGATTGAAGGCGCGCACGATTCGGTGGAGCAAGCGGTGCGCATCGTGGAGGAGTACAACCACGCGACGCAACGTGGGCGCGCGCTCTCGAGCGACGAGGTGAAGAGTTTGATTCGTGTGGCGACGGATAATCCGGCGGAGTCATTGCGGGGGATGTTTGAGCCGGGGCGGACGCGGTCATTCGGGAAGAAAGTGGTTACGCCGAAAAACGCGTCGCAGCGGCGGTACATGGAAGAGATTGAGAAGCACGACATGATGTTTGGAATTGGGCCGGGCGGGACGGGGAAAACGTATATTGCGGTGGCGATGGCGGTGAGCGCGCTGCTAACCAAGCAAGTGAACAGAATTATTTTGGCGCGACCTGCGGTGGAGGCCGGGGAACGTTTGGGTTTTTTGCCGGGAACGTTGCAGCAGAAGATCGATCCGTACATGCGGCCGCTGTATGACGCGCTGTACGACATGCTGGACGCGGATAAGCTTGGCGCGTTTTTGGAAAAGGGAACGATTGAAGTGGCGCCGCTGGCGTTTATGCGCGGACGGACGCTGAATGATTCTTTTGTGATTTTGGATGAGGCGCAGAATACCACCAGCGAACAGATGAAAATGTTTTTGACGCGGCTGGGGTTTCACTCGAAGGCGGTGATTACCGGAGACGTGACGCAGATTGATTTGCCGGTGGGGAAGAAATCGGGATTGATCGAGGCGCTCGAAGTTTGCGGGAAGATTGAAGGCATTGGCGTGGTGCAGTTTGGCGAGAAAGACGTAGTGCGGCACAACCTAGTGCAGCAAATTATCCGGGCGTATGAAGAGTACGATATGGCGCATCCGCAGCGCGGGGGAAATTCCACCCTGGCGCGGGCGGCGATCAAGTCGGCGGGTGGCCGGGCGATTGTTAACCGGCAGCGCGGGGTGAAGTTGGCGGTGGCGCCGCTTAGGAAATTTTTGGCTCGCGTGTGCGATGGGTTGGGATTGGCGGAGACCGAGTTGGTCATTTGTTTTGTGACGGACGCGGAGATAGCGCGGATGAATTGGGCTTTTCGCAAGAAGCGGGGGCCGACGGATGTGTTGTCCTTTCCTGCGGTGAAACAGAAGACAAGGCGGGGCGTGGGGTTGCGGGCTGGCGTGCGCCGGGGCGGGATTGCCGGGTCCGCGAATGTTTGGAAATCCATCGAGGGCGGGACTAAAGCCCGGCCGCTACAAAGTCAAAAACAGATTCAAAAGCAAATTCAAAGGCAAATACGCGCTGAATATTTCGGGGATATTGCGATTGCGCCGGGTGTGGCGCGGCGTTATGCGCAGAAGAATGGGCGGAGTTTTGCGGCGGAGTTGCGAGTGTTGATGTTGCATGGCGTGCTGCATCTTTTGGGGTATGACCACGAGAGGGATCGTGGCGAGATGGACCGGCTGGAAAAAAAATTGCGCCGGCGGTTTGGGATCGCATGAACTTTCCGAATTGGATATTTATTCTGCAAATCGTGCTGCTGGCGCTGGGGCTGCCGATTTTTTCCTACCTTACGTTGATCTATCGCGAACTTGGGCGGATGACTACGGGGCGGGTGCGCGAACACCTGGAAATATTTGAAGCGGAGATCGAGCCGAAGCTGCGGATTAACCGGCGCAGCGGTGGGCGGACGTTTCGGATTTTGGGACATTTTTTGCTGGCGTTTCTGGTGCTGGAGACGACGCGCGGAGTGGT
>JBEKVU010000211.1:0-7226 GCA_049513775.1 Candidatus Acidiferrum sp. | reverse complement strand
TCCACGCTTCGCTGCAGAACTTACGACCGTGGGCATTCCCCTGAGCGAAGTATTCATACGCGTGCGCAAGCAAGTCTTGGAGGATAGCCATCAGCGGCAGCAGCCGTCCTCTACGGATTCGCTCACTGAATCATTTTATTTCGCCGTTGGCGACCCCGCCACCAAGCTTGTGCGGCTCACTGCAACCCTTACCTATCAACCGGACGGTGGCGCCTCCAGCCAGGCCGTATTGCAACTGACGCCAAATGCCGGCGACGCCTCGTACTCTGCGACTTTGGTGGGTATCGGCGGCTCGGGTTCCATAGGTTTTTCAAACGGCGTTTCCGAGACCCGCGGGCACTCCACAACCTTCACGTTCCAGCAAGCGACTCCTGGTCGAATACCGATATTGACCGCCAACGGTTACATGATGGTTAGCGCCGCCACCATGCAAATAGCGGTTGACCAGAGTTCCTTGCTCGCAGGGCAGATGGCCACCGGTAACATTACGGGCAACGTGAAGATGCTGGGTTACCCGTTTGCTGCGACGGATAAATATCGCGCGATGACGCAGTCGCCTCCCACCGACGCTGCCGCCAGCAGCATGTCCGTCAACGCGCAACTCGTGGGAAATTATTCCGCGACGCTGGTACCCAAAGGCTCTTCCGATGCGGGTGCCGCGGCAAATTCGTCGGGCGGGCCTAGCGCCCCGACTCCCGTGTTGCCGCCGAACTTTTCCTCCGGTGCGGGTCGCACGGATCTGGCGCGAGGCGTCGGGGCTGGCGACACCTCCTCTTGCGCGAGCGGCTGCCAGGCGAAAATCGGCGACTTCAAGGTCGTTGCCAAATACCAATACCCGCATTCCACGTATCCATCGTTGCGCTGTGATGAGAAGGTCTTTAAGCTCCCGGACGCCTGGCCGAGCCAACCATTTCTGCATTCCGTCGTATGCAAAGGCCCGAACGCCAACAATGTTCCCGTGGTGCTGATCAACTTTCGTCTCGCCAACACCGACCGCGTAAAAGATCAGGACGCCGTCATCGTTTTCAACGATGGTAATGGCCTGGGACATTTTCAGGCGGGCCGCAATGGACGGCTATGGCGCGTGAAGATATATGGCACCGGTGACCTCGTGGAATCTATGAGTATTTCCGAAACTCCCTGAACGCTGAGTAACACAGGCACCTTGCCTGTGCGCGGTTGCAACAAGAGCTACCATAAGCCGGGGCGGCAACACCTGACCGCCGCTTGCTCCGGCGTCTCCGAGCAGGTCAGTGCAAAAATGCTACACTAGTTATTCCCGCGCGTTTCGGAGGGTCCCATGCCCAAGCCAAAGGAACCTCGCCTCACCCAGCCCCTAGTCCGTGAGAATGGTGTGCACCGCCCCGCGACCTGGGAGGAAGCGCTAGACCGCGTTGCGCTGGCGTTTCGCAAATCCATCGCCAAGAATGACCGTCGCGACTTCGGCATGTTCAGCTGTTCCAAAACCATTAACGAAGTGAATTACGCCGCGCAGAAATTTACGCGCAGCGTGATGGGCACCAACAATATCGATAGCTGTAACCGGACTTGACACGCCCCCAGCGTCGCCGGTCTGGCGGCGGTCTTCGGAGCGGGCGGCGGCACCAGTTCGTATCGCGAAATTGAAGATACCAACGTGATTTTGCTCTGGGGATCGAATGCGCGCGAAACGCACCCCATTTTCTTTCATCATTTGCTCAAAGGGATTCATAACGGCGCGGAGCTTTATGTGATTGACCCGCGGCGCACCAGCTCCGCGCAGTGGGCTACGCTCTGGCTGGGCTTGGACGTGGGCTCCGATATTTCGCTGGCCAACGCCGTCGGCCGCGAGATTATCGCCACGGGCCTGCACGATGAAAAATTCATTCGCCACGCCACCAGCGGTTTTGAAGCGTACAAAGCGCACGTGGAGAAATACACGCTGGAGCGCGCCGAACGCGAAACCGGCGTGCCCGCCGCGGCCATTCGCCAGATGGCGCACGCGTATGCCAAAGCTCCGCGCGCACAACTTTGCTGGACTCTGGGCATTACGGAACACCACAACGCCGTCGACAATGTAGTGGCGCTGATCAATTTGACGATTCTAACCGGACACGTGGGCCGTTACGGCAGCGGCGTGAATCCCCTGCGCGGACAGAACAACGTGCAGGGCGGCGGCGACATGGGCGCCATCCCCGACCGCTTTCCCGGCTTTCAACACGTGGAGAACGACGAGATTCGCGCCAAGTATGAAAACGCTTGGGGCGTAAAGGTTCAGCCGAAACGCGGCTGGCACTTGAGCGATATGTTTGAGGCCATGGATCACGGGAAGCTCACCACGCTCTACGTGCTCGGCGAAAACCCTGCGGACTCGGAAGCCGACCGGCATCGCGCGCTGAAACGCTTGAGCAGCCTGGAATTCATGGTGGTTCAGGACATGTTCTACACCAAGACCGCCGAGCTGGCGGACGTAGTTCTTCCGGTGGCCGCCGGAGTCTTTGAGAACGAAGGCACGGTTACTTCCAGCGAACGCCGCGTGCAACGCGTGCGCCGTACGGTTGCATCTCCACCGGGGGTGCGCGACGATCTGGACATTATTTTCGATTTGGCTCGCCGCCTAGGCCACGATTGGGGCGCTGCGGATCCCGAAACTGTCTGGAACGAAGTACGTTCGCTTAGCCCCATGCACGGCGGCATGAGTTATCGCCGCCTTGAAGAATTGGGCGGCATTCAGTGGCCCTGTTACGACGAATCGCATCCCGGAGAGATGTTTCTGCACGGGCGATTCTGGAGCGAACCGCTGATCGGCCCGCGCGCGCCCTTCAGTGTCGTCGAATTTGAGCCGCCCGTGGATCAGCTCGACGAGCAGTTTCCCATCCGCCTAACCACCGGCCGCAAACTCGACGACTACAACACGGGCGTGCAAACCGAACGATACGCCTCGCCGCTGCGGCGCGAAGTGGCGCTCGAGGTTTCTCCAGAAGACGGCCTGCAATACGCTTTGCACGAGGGGCAAAGCGTGCGCGTCACCTCGCGCCGCGGATCGGTCGTCGCGCCGGTAAAATTTGACAATGCCTTGCGCCCGGGCTTAGCGTTCTTGTCCGTCCACGCGCATGCCGAAGTGGCCACCAATGATTTGACTATTGACGCCGTCGATCCCCGCTCCGGCACTTCGGAGTTCAAAGCCACCGCCATTCGCATCGAAAAAGTTTAAGGACTCGATTGGACATTCATCTAACCAACGCCCAGGCCAGCACCGAAGAACGCGCCGCCGTTGACTCTGAACTCGGCGCTCCTGTGTCCAGTTGGCAAGGCGCGGTGCGAACAGTGTCGGATTCGCGCGCCGCGTACAACGGCAGCAGTCACGGCCGGCGCCATCGCTTGCTCCCGGTTCTCCACGCCATACAGAATCGCATCGGCTGGATCAGCCGAGGTGCGCTGAACTATGTCGCGCTGCGTTTGGACATCGCGCCGGCCGAAGTTCACGGAGTCGCATCTTTCTACGGAATGTTCGCGCTCGAAGCGCGGCCAAAAATCGTCGCACACGTTTGCGATGACATCGCCTGTGTCACGCAGGGGTCAGAAAAACTTTGCAGCGAACTTGAAAGCGCTCTCGGTCCAGCGGGTTCGCCCTGCGCGGGCAGCCGCGCAGTCTGGCTGCGCAGCCAGTGCCTGGGCCTGTGCGAACGCGCCCCCGCAGTGCTGCTCAGTTCGGCCGGCGAAAAAGCGCAAGAGCGCGTACTTGCTCCGGCCAGAGCAAAGGCTGTGCAGTCCTTAATAAAAGACGCCATCGAAAATCATCTTCCGCATGCGCCGGACGAACTAAATCTTCAGGCCAGCGTTCCGCAAGCCGCACTGAAAACTCCGCCATCCTCGTTGCCGTTGCTCCAGCGCATCACGCATGGCGGCGCGACAACTCTGGAAACCTACCAAAGGCGCGCAGGCTACGCCGGTTTACGCAAAGCCGTCGAGCTTGGCCCGGAAGCCACACTTCGTGAACTCTCCGCCGCCAAACTTCTCGGTCGCGGCGGCGCGGCTTTTCCCACTGCAAAAAAATGGGAAGCGCTTCTGCAGCAGCGCGCTCAACTGCAACCCGGCTCCGCCCGCGCGCACTACATCATTTGCAACGCCGACGAATCCGAGCCCGGGACGTTCAAAGATCGCATTCTCATGGAAGGCGATGCCTTCGCGCTACTCGAAGGCCTCACCATCGGCGCCTTGGTCACCGGAGCCCGCCAGGGCTACATCTACCTGCGCGGCGAATATCCCCTCGCCGCCGAACGCGTGCAGCATGCCATTGACGACGCCCGCAAAAACAATCTCCTTGGCGAAAATATCCTTGGCAGCGGATTGCACTTCAACATCGAAATTCGTCGCGGCGCCGGCGCGTACATCTGCGGTGAAGAAACCGCCCTCTTCAATTCCATCGAAGGCTACCGCGGCGAACCCCGCAACAAGCCGCCGTTTCCCACGCAAGCCGGACTCTTCGGCCAGCCCACCGCCGTCAACAATGTGGAAACGTTGGTCAACGTCCCCGCGATTCTGCGCGAAGGCGGCTCGGCCTACGCCAAACTCGGCACGGCAAATTCCGCCGGCACGCGCTTGTTCTGTCTCTGCGGCCACATCAAAAATCCCGGAGTCTACGAAATCGCCATGGGCGCCACGCTGCGCCAACTCATCGATCTCGCCGGAGGCGTCGCCGGCACGGGCAAGCTGCAAGCCGTTTTGCTCGGCGGCGCCGCCGGAGCGTTCGTCACGCCAAGCGAACTCGATACGCCTCTGACCTTCGAAGGCACGCGCGCGATCGGCGCCACGCTAGGTTCCGGCGTCGTCATGCTCTTTGACAACTCCATCGATCTGCGCCAAATCCTTATGCGCATCGCCAGTTTCTTCCGCCACGAAACCTGTGGCCAATGCGTCCCGTGCCGCGTAGGCGTAATTCGCCAGCAAGAAACGCTGCAGCGCCTAGTCAACGAAAAGCCGCTGGGTTCCCCCGCGCAAGAAATCGCGCTCATCCGCGAAATGGGCCAAGCCATGCGCGACGCTTCCATCTGCGGCCTCGGCCAAACCGCCTCAAGCGCGCTAGAATCGGCCTTGCAACGCTGGAGCATTTTCCCGTCATGAGCGAACCCGTCGTAGAGAATCACCTTGTCAATTTGACGCAACCAGACGCCTCGTCGGCGAGCGCCCCGCTCAACGCGCCGCAGCCCACCATCCCCCTCCCTCGCGGACCCATCCCCCAAGCCCCGGCCGCCCGCGAACGCCGCTCCATCGAAATAAAAATCGACGGCCACTCCGTCTCCGTCCCCGAAGGCTCCACCATCCTCGACGCCGCAACAAAAATCGGCATCACTACCCCCACGCTCTGCTATCTCGAAAGCCTCACGCCCGTCAACGTCTGCCGCATCTGCGTGGTCGAACTCGAAGGCTCGCGCACCCTAGTCCCCGCCTGCTCGCGCAAAGTCGAGCCCAACATGTCCATCAAAACGGACTCCGCGCGCGTCAAGCTCAGCCGCCGCATCGTCCTGGAATTTCTCGCCTCCGCGGTCGACCTTTCCACCGCGCCCCACATGCGCGAATACATGCACCAATATGACGCCCACCCCGAGCGCTTTGGCGAAACCCGCGCCACCGTGGCCCAACCCATCAAGATCGACAACGACCTCTACGTCCGCGATTACTCCAAATGCGTCCTCTGCTACAAATGCGTCGAAGCCTGCGGCGTCGACGCGCAAAACACCTTCGCCATCGCCGTCGCCGGACGCGGTTTCTCCGCGCACATCGCCACCGAATACGACGTCCCGCTTCCTGACTCCGCCTGCGTCTACTGTGGCAACTGCATCGGCGTCTGCCCTACCGGCGCGCTCATGTTCAAGTCCGAATACGACATGCGCCAGGCCGGCACCTGGAACGAATCCCGCCAAACGCAAACCGACACCATCTGCCCTTACTGCGGCGTCGGCTGCGACCTCACCGTGCACCAGCAAGACGGCCGCATCGTCCGCGTCACTTCGCCGCTCGACCACAGCGTCACCCACGGCAACCTCTGCATCAAAGGCCGCTTCGGCTGGCAATACGTGCAAATCCAGCCCGCCGCCGCGCCACCAAAATAATCAGCGCGTCGCACCGAGCCGCAGCACGACACGCCGATATTTCTTTCGCCAACGAATCTCAGAGCCGCGGATCTCGCCGAATCGTCACGATCCGCGCTGCACAAAAATGCTCGCGAGGTGTTGCTTATTGCGTATCGCCACGATCGTCCATAGCACCACCACGACGATCGCCAGCGGCAACCCGGCCGGCGCCATCAACAAATGGAAAAAGAAAATATTAAAGATCACCGGCCCGAGCAACACCAGTGCCAGGGGTACGAACAGATTCGCCAGCAGTAGCAACCCGCCGATAACCTGCAGCGCGAAAAGCACGATGTAGAAATGAGAAGCGAAAAGCGCGCCAACGAATTGCGCGGCGATGCCCGTCGGCGGCGGCATGGGAATAAAGTTCAAAAACCCATTCAATCCAAACACCAGAAAAATCAAGCCCAACAGCAATCGCGCAATCAGCGAAGCAATTTTCATCTCCGTGTCCCTCTCCGTTTTCCCCTTCTGTGTACCAGATGCATTTCAGCAGTTCACAGGCTAGCGTGCGTTTCCACCCGCCCCAGCAGCGGTTCCAGGAACGCTTGCGCGTCCACCGCGCCCTGCATCACCTGCGACGTGCCTTCCGCCGCAATGATCGTGACGTCGCTAATCCCCACAAATCCAAACACCGCGCGCAAATACGGCGCAACAAAGTTCAGTGACTCCATCGCCGTCCCTTCCCCGTACGCCCCGCCGCTGGCAATCAGCAGCGTAGCCTTTTTGTTCTTCAGCAGCGGTTCCGGGCCGGCCGCCGAGTAACGAAACGCCTTCCCCACGCGCATCACCTGATCGATCCACAGCTTCAGCGTCGACGGGATGCTGAAATTGTGCATCGGCACGCCCAGCACCAACTCGTCCGCTTGCAACAACTCCGCAACCAACGCATCCGACAGCGCCAGCACGTTCCGCTGTTCCGGCGAACGAGCTTCCTCCGGCGTATACGCGGCGCCCACCCACGAGCCGTCCACCACCGGAATGCCCACCTTGGACAAGTCCCGCGAAATCACCTCACCCCCGGGATGCGCCTTCCGCCAAGCATCCACAAACTTCGCCGTCAGCTTCCGCGAAATAGAACGGTCGCCCATCGGGCTCGAATCCAGCTTCAAT
>JBEKVU010000210.1:0-7235 GCA_049513775.1 Candidatus Acidiferrum sp. | reverse complement strand
CTCGCGCCAGCCGCTCGCGAATCTGCCCTTCCGCCGCCGCCCGTCGTACTTGTAATTCTCCCCGCACTGCCTCCGACTCCGCCCCGCAAACCAACGCTCCCTGCACCATCAAACACCCTTGTGGCTGGCCCGGCTGCTGCAGCGCCTCCGCGGCACTCATCAACAGTTTTTCCATCGCCGCCCGCGCCTTTGGCTCCCGCAACGCTTCCTTGAAGTATCCCGTGGCCTCGGCGGTATACCGGTCAAGCACCTTGCGAAACAACTGCTCCTTATTCCCGAACGTCGCATACAAACTCGGCCGCTTAATCCCCATGGCCTCAGTCAGATCCGTCAGTGACGCGCCCTCATAGCCCCGCTCCCAAAACACCTTCAGCGCCTTGTCCAGTGCACGCTCCGGATCAAACCCCAGTGGCCTTCCCGGCGTCCTAACCCCTTTTGTTGCAATAGCTCTGTTCGCACCAATCATTTTTGTATCCTTGCGCCCACCGTCCACATCATATCATACCAGTCGGTAAGAAAATGGCACCGAAACATCGCCAAGAGTCGCAGCACATCCATGCCGATGACTTGCAAAACCAACTAAGGAGAGATCTTCATGTCCAAGAAACTGCCCAATAAAGTAGCCGTAGTCACCGGAGCCTCTAAAGGCATCGGCGCCTCCATCGCCAAGCATCTCGCTGCCGAAGGCGCTTCCGTAGTCGTCAATTATTCCTCCAGCAAGGAAGGCGCCGAGCGCGTAGTCGCCGAAATTGCCAAAGCCGGCGGCAAAGCCGTAGCCGTGCAAGGCGACGTCTCGAAGCAAGCCGATATCGATCGCCTCTTCGCCGAATCCAAAAAAGCCTTCGGCCCGGTCGACATCCTCGTCAACAACGCCGGCGTCTATGAGTTTGCGCCCCTTGAAGCGGTCACCGCCGAATCCTTTCACAAGCAATTCAACCTCAACGTGCTCGGTTTGATTCTCACCACGCAAGCCGCGGTCAAGCAGTTCGGCCCCAATGGCGGCAACATCATCAACATCAGCTCCGCAGTCAGCACCGCCGCTCCGGCGTACACCTCGGTCTATAGCGGCACGAAAGGCGCCGTTGACGTCGTCACCCGAGCGCTGGCCAAGGAACTCGGCTCTCGCAAAATCCGCGTGAACTCTATTAATCCTGGCCTCGTGATCACCGAAGGCGTCGAGTCCGCTGGATTTCACGAAGGCGATTTTCGCAAACAGTTTGAAGCTCAGGCCCCGCTCGGTCGCGTCGGCCAGCCCGAAGACATCGGTCCGGCCGCCGTGTTCCTAGCCTCCAGTGATTCTGGATGGCTGACCGGCGAAACCCTAGCCATCTCCGGCGGCTTCAAATAAGACTTAGGCAATCGAAAAATCGAGCCCCATCGAGCTAGCCGTACAACACGCTGTGACGGGCGCGTTTAAGGGGCGCAGCATGCTGCGCCCCTACAGGCAAGATGTAAGCCATGCAAGAACGAAAAATGGTTAACGGAGAAAACAAAATGGGCAAACTCGAAGGAAAAATCGCGGTAATCACCGGTGGCACCAGCGGCATCGGCTTGGCCACCGCCGAACGCTTCGTCTCCGAAGGCGCCTACGTCTTCATCACCGGCCGCCGTCAAGCGGAACTAGACGCCGCCGCAAAAAAAATCGGTAAAAGCGTAACCGCCGTCCAAGGCGACGTCAGCAACCTCGCCGATATCGACAAACTCTACTCCATCGTCAAAAAAGAAAAAGGCCGCGTAGACATTCTCTTTGCCAACGCTGGTGGCGGCGAATTCGCCCCGCTGGGCTCGATCACCGAAGCCCACTACGACAAAACCTTCAACGCCAACGTAAAAGGCCTGCTCTTCACCGTACAAAAAGCCCTCCCGCTCTTCACCGACGGCGGCGCCATCGTCCTCAACGCCAGCATCGTCTCGATAAAGGGCATGCCCAACTTCAGCGTCTACAGCGCCACCAAAGCTGCCGTCCGTTCCTTCGCCCGCACCTGGACCGTCGATCTCAAAGACCGCAAAATCCGGGTCAACATTGTCAGTCCCGGCCCGATCGATACTCCCGGCGTCGCCGCCCTGCTCCCCACCCCCGAAGAAGTAGCCAAATTCAAAGCCGGCATGGCCAGCATGGTTCCCCTCGGCCGCCTCGGCACCGCCGACGAAATCGCCAAAGCCGTAGTGTTCCTCGCTTCCGACGACAGCAGCTACGTCTCGGGCATCGAACTGTTCGTCGACGGCGGCATGGCCCAAATCTAATGTGGAGTGCGGCAGCCCAGCTGCCGCTTTGGCCTCTTACGCCCAGCGACGAACCCCCGCGCAGCCCAGTCATGGGCTGCTTCCCGCTCCCAGCCAACGGTGATAAGCTCCAGCGATGAACTCGACCCAGAGAATCATCGCGTTTTTCTTCTTTACCTGTTTGCCCGCGGTTGTTCCGGCGCTCACACCCGCCACAGCTCAACCACAATCCCTCCCCGACCGCCTCTCTGCGCAAAACGCCCTCTTCGATGAGCAATACGAGTCCGACCTCCGCAACAATCCCGACCGCGCTACGGCCTTCGGCGACTACCGCTACAACGATAAACTCCCCGACTACTCCCTCGCCGCCATTGCCGACCGCGAAAAGCTAAACGAAGCCTTTCTCGCCCGCCTCAAAGCCATCCCGACCACCGGCTTCTCCGATCAAGACCAGCTCTCGCACGATCTCCTTGTCCGCGTCCTTGAGCAGCGCGTCACCGACTTCAAGTTCCAGGAATACGAGATGCCCATCAATCAGCAGAGTGGCATCCACACTAGTCTCGCCGACCTCCCGCTCAGCGTGCCTCTTGATTCCGTCAAGCACTACGAGGACTACATCGCCCGGCTCCAGCAAATCCCCCGCGCCCTCGCGCAAACCGAAGAAGTCCTCCGCGCTGGCATGCGAGACAAGCTCATGCCCGTCCGCTTCCTTCTAGAAAAAATTCCCGCGCAGTGCCAGGGCATCATCGATTCCGATCCCTTCCTGCTCCCCACAAAAAAATATCCCGCCAGCATTTCCGCCGACGATCAAGCCCGCCTCACCCAGCAAATCTCCGACGCCCTCAACAACGAAGTCTTCCCCGCGTACAAAAAATTCGCCGCCTTCGTGCAAACAGATTACGCCCCCGCCGGCCGCACCACCCTCGCCATCACCTCTCTGCCGGACGGACAAAAACGGTACGAAAACGCCATCTACGCCCGCACCACCACGCACATGACCGCCGATGAAATTCACCAGCTCGGCCTGCGCGAAATCGATCGCATCGAAAAAGAGATGACCGCCATCGCCAAAAAAGAAGGCTTCTCCGATCTCGCCTCCTTCCGCGCCGCGCTCAAAACCAATCCGAAATATATCCCCACGTCCGCGGACCAGATTCTCGAGGACTTCCGCCACTACATCGCCGAAATGCAGCCCAAGCTTCCCGAGCTTTTCACCGTGCTTCCCAAATCCCCGGTCACCGTGGAAGCCATCCCCGCATTTCAGTCCACCGCCGCCACCCATTACGTCACCGGCACGCCGGACGGCAAGCGCCCCGGCCGCGTCGTCGTCGCCACTTCCAATTTCGCCGAACGCTCGCTCATCGACGACGAAGCCGTCGCCTATCACGAAGGCATTCCCGGGCATCACATGCAGCTCTCCGTCCAGCAGCAGCTCACCGGCCTGCCCAAGTTTCGCCAGCACGGTCTAGGCTTCACCGCCTACATCGAAGGCTGGGCCCTCTACGCCGAACAGCTTGGCAAAGAGGTCGGCTTCTATCAGGCGCCCGTTTCCGATTACGGCCGCCTCTCCTCCGAACTTTTCCGCGCCGTTCGTCTCGTCGTCGATACCGGCATTCACTCCGAGGGTTGGAGTCGCGAGCAAGTCGTGGACTTTTTCCGCAAATCCGGCGCCGTCGATGAACCCACCATCCAGACCGAAACCGATCGCTACATCTCCTGGCCCGCGCAAGCCCTCGCCTACAAACTCGGCCAGCTCAAATTCCGCGAGCTCCGCGACCGCGCCCAAAAAGAACTCGGCCCCCAATTCGACATCCGCACCTTCCACGACGAAATGCTAAGCGGCGGCACCCTCCCCCTCGACCTCCTAGACGCCCGCACCAATCAATGGCTCGCCGAGCAAAAATCCTTGCTACTGCATAAATAGCTGGGTGCCGCACCTGTGAATTTGGCCTTACAAAAGGTGCGGGTTTAGACTTGGCCAAGTCGGCAAGAAATGATCAGCCCTCATCAATTTCCCGTCGCCACTGGCATGGTCTGCCCGTTCCTGAGCCTCTCCGCCCCCTCCGGGTCATGCGACCGCAAATAAACCAGCGGCCGTTCTTTGGCGAGCGCCACAATCTTCTTCATGGTCCCCCGCGAAACCTCCTCGTCCGGACTAACTCCGTCCACTTTCCCCGCCAGCAACAGCTTCTGGTTGTAGCTGGTATCCCCGGCCAGAAAATAGGATGGCGACCCGCACACCACCACCGAAACATGGTCCGGCGTATGTCCCGGCGTTGGGACCACCAGCACGTCTCCCTGCGAAGTCAAAGCCATGCTCTGCGCAAAAGGCCCGAACGGCCGCGCATCGAATCGCAAAAATTCGGGCCGCCACCATTTCGGTCAGCGGTGTGGCAAGTAACCTTGCACTTTCCCGGCAAATCCGCTCGCCCGTTTGAACTCCCCGCGCGAAACCCAAATCCTTCCAACCACAAAATGCCGCAACCCTCCCGCATGAGCCGTGTGCAAATGCGTCAGCACCACGTGCCGCACATCCCGCGCTGTGATTCCCAGCCCGCGCAGTTGCGGACCGATCTCCTCCTCCGGATGCACGGAAAAGTGCGTAGCCCGGCGGTAAAAAGGATGCCCTCGCGGATGATACCCCCGGCTCATGAACGCGAGCTGTCTCTCCGGTATCCACACCACGATCACGCCCTCTTCATGCTCGATCACCCAGGCATGAATCGGCAGGCACGCAGACCACTCCTTGTCGAGCAACATGTGCGCAATCCCCGCCAGCCCCGTCCCGCGCGATTCCATCTGCGCGCACCGCACCTGCACCAACCCCGTGCGAATCGCCTGCACCAGGCTCATCATTCCTCCAATTCCGCAGAAGCCGTCTCCAATCGGCTCTTCGAGAGTGGGTCAGTTCCGATTAGCCGACCAAGCAGGAGCTAGACGCTTCGACGCGGGTGCCACGATTGATCGAAACGTTGGTCCAATAGACTCGTCGTCGCGCTTCTGGCTCAATTAGCCTTAGTGTTGAATCGCAGCAACTATGAGAGCTGCCATCAGTAGGAGACCACGCACATGAGCGCCCCGATCACCTCGAACACGCTTACTGTCAACGTCTTTACCGCACCGGGAAAGGCTATGGTTGGCGAGCGGCCAAGGCCGTTCGGCGAACCACTCGGTTTTGACCCGATCACCTCCAGTTTGATCTTCGGCGAGCACGACGCGGTGCTGGTAGACGCCATGATGACCGTGGCTGAGGCCGAGGCTCTCGCGGATTGGGTTGCTCTGCACAACCGCAACTTGGAGACCATCTATATAACGCACGCCCATTTCGACCACTTCTACGGTCTGGGCATTCTGCTCGAGCGCTTCCCGGGCGCTCGGGCGATCGCCACGCGCAAGACGCTGAACGCCATGCAGTCGTCTTTCACTCCCCCGATAGAGCGCTTAGCCCGCAAGTGCTTTCCCGGGCAACTACCCACGAAGCTGGTTGCCCCGGAGGCCTACGAGCACGAGACGTTCGCTCTCGAGGGCCACGATTTGCGCATCATCGAGCAAGGCCACACCGATAGTGCCGATACCACCTCTCTGCACGTTCCATCGCTCGGCCTGGTCGTTGCTGGCGACGTTGTGTACAACCAATGCCGGATGTACGTCGGCGACACAACTCCCGAGAGCCGAAAAAACTGGATCGCCGCGCTAGACCGCTTAGCCGCGCTGAACCCCACGATGGTTGTCGCAGGTCACAAGAAGCCTGGCGCGCCCGACTCTCCCTCGGCGATCCAAGACACCAAGCGTTACCTGCAGGACTTTGATCGCTTGCAGAAAACCACGACGTCCGACCAACAACTGTTCGATCAGATGACGGAACTATACCCGCATTGGGCAGCGAATCAGTCATGGCTGATGTTCGGATTCCCGAGCGGCTGAGGTGCATGCGCGCGCATGAGGGGGGTCAGGAAAAGAAGGAGAATGAGCTTACGACATTGTAAGAGCTAGTACCCGCTTGGCCGATCATCCGAGGTCCCGGCAGTCGAGCCCGGCTTTTTGCTGTTCGACATTCACTAAACAGTTTTAGACAGGCCGCACGCCGGTTTGCAGTCGAGCAGCGGCAAATTACCCAGCGCTAAATGCCGAATAAGGAACACACTGCCAGCGCATTTGTTGACGCCCAGGGTGCCTGAAAAAAGTTTTCGCAACGAGCGAGTATTCCGAAGCGAAGTATTGCCTCCCTAGCCCACAAAGCGAAGCGCAGCTACCACCGGATAATGGGTCCTGCTACGCCGACAGGTTCAGAATAGAACCTGGATTTCCAGAGTTGCTGGTGTCCAGACTCTGCAGCAGTTGAATAATTGAATCGGGGGAAGATGAGCTCGATGAGCCTGAGCCGAAGGTTTCGCTGGCCTGCTCTAGGGCGCTGGCTCCAGCGGCACTAGGGGAAATAGCCGCCAACTGAGACAGCGCGCTGCTGACTACGGAGTTGTCCCCAGCTTCTATACCCTGCGTGATGGCCTGAATTAGCGCGGCGTTTTCGTTGGGGTTTGCCGACGCAGAACTCGCGGTGGCCGGGTTAGCGCTCGCTCCGCCGCTGACCGCAGATGCGGCGTTCAGGGCTGTAGAATCGAGCGCAAGCAAATCCTGCTGTGCGGAAGTCAGATCACCGTTTTGCAGATCCGAGCCGAGCTGGTTGAGTTCGCTTGTGAACGAAGTGGAGTCGCTTGACGAGGAGGCAATAGTCGATAGCAGGTTCGTTGAAATCCCGCTCGCTGCCGTGTTGGCAGTCGAGGACCCATTGCCATTCAGCGCATCTTCAGAGAGCGTGACGAAGTCCTGCTGCGCAGCCGAGAGGTTGCCACTCTGGAGATCCTGCGCCAGTTGGTTCAGGTCGCCGGTGAACTGGTTGGCAGTCGATGGTGATTCGAGAATCTGCGTCAGAAGGTTGCTAGTGATACCGCTTGTGGACACGATGTACCCCTTTTTCGGACCCTGTGTCCGCCACCTGTTTATATCTTTATATC
>JBEKVU010000209.1:0-7274 GCA_049513775.1 Candidatus Acidiferrum sp. | reverse complement strand
AGCGCCACCGTCGGCTGCTACGTCTCGCCGTGCCCCGCGCCACTCACCGCCAATCACTCCCTGCTGCTCACCACCACGCTCTGCGGATGCACACCAACCGGCACCTCGGTGCCCGCTTTCCCAAGGTTCACGTTACCGCTCGGCTGGCGCCTAGCTCTGGCGCTCATCGCGTGCCTCTTGCTCGCCGCGCTCATCGCCACGCCCAAGAAAAACACCCGCTGGGCCTTCGCCACCGCCTCCCTAACCTTCGGCCTCATCGCCGGCTGCGGCGGCGGCAACCCCCACCTCAACGCCAACGGCACCGCCGCCCTCCCCGTCGCCCCAGGTCAATACACCCTGACCATCACCGCCAAATCCGGCAACATTACCCAATCCACCCAAGTCACCGTCAGCGTCCAGTAAGACGCCCTGTTAGAATGCGTGAGCTTGTTTTGAACTATGAATACCCGAAGAGGGCAATCGATGAAGAATCTGAGATTACTTTTCCTTGTTCCACTATTTCTGATAACGACTAGCGCGGGATTCGCGCAGCAAGCTCGAAAAATTATCATCAATCAGGACTGTTCGGGACCCGGCGGCAGCAACCTGCAAACGCTCTTGACGCTGATCCAATCTCCCCAGGTACAAGTGTTGGGCATCACCGTCGTTAGTGGAAACCAATGGCGCGACGAAGAGGTCGCGCACACTCTGCGCATGCTCGAGCTCATCGGCCGCACCGATATCCCCGTCGTTCCTGGAGCCGTATTCCCGCTCGTGCACCGCCGCAATGAGGCCCTCTTGTGGCAGGCCAGATATGGAAAAGTCGAGTTCGCCGGCGCTTGGGACGACCGCTGGTGGCACGAACCGGACGTAATTCCGCAACTCCCCGAAGGTCAGCCCACCACCCGGCCCGCCGATGAGGACGCCGCTCATTTCCTGATCCGCATGGTCCACAAGTATCCGCACCAGGTAACCATCTACGAGGGCGGCCCCATGACTAACCTTGCTCTCGCCAACGCCATCGACCCACATTTTGCCGAGCTCGCCGAAAGCCTGGTCTTTATGGGCGGAAGCCTGAGTCCGCAGACCGATGACCCGGAGTTCATCAGCAGCCCGCGCCACGAATTTAATTTCTGGTTCGATCCCGAAGCCGCGAAGAGTGTCTTACAGGCGCCGTGGAAGAAGATCGTCTGCACGCCGGTGGATATTTCCGTAAAAACCAAAATCACCAATGAAATGATTGCCGAAATCAAAAAGAGCAACAGCCTCGCGGCGCAATACGTGGTGAAGTATTTTCTGGCGGACCAGGGCGGTTCCTATATGTGGGACGAGTTGGCCGCTGCCGCGTGGCTTGACCCCACGCTGATCACCAAAAAAGTAACGCGCTACATGAGTGTGGATGTCGACCACGGTGCAGCCTATGGAAATACCCTGACGTGGGTAGAGAAAGACAATCCAAAGCTTGGCGCGCAACCGGTAGAAATCCAGATGGATTTGGATCTCGCAAGATTCAACAAAATGTTCGTGGAACTAATGAAGGCGCCTGTCCCACCAGCCCATTGATTCGACGATACGGCGTTGCACACCCCGATTTGTGTTTACGTTCAAACCGGGCTATTTTTAAGACTGGTTCCAGACCTCGTTGCAAAAATTGTGCTCGGCCCGGTGAACCCATGAATCGTCGTGATTTTCTCCGCTCGGCGAGCATCGCCGCCGCAGCGCTCGCCTTTCCCAAAGCAGGGAAGTCTCACGCAACTGCCGCAACCACGGATTGGCGCACCTTTGAAGTCACCACGCGCGTTGAAGTTTTGCAACCCGCTGGCGTCACGCGCATCTGGGTGCCGACCGCCCTGCTCCGCCCGGAGCCGTTCCAGAAAACCCTCTCCAACACGTTCAACGCCCCCGGCCGCTCCGCTAAAATCGTCGAAAGCAAAACGGGTCGCGATGGTTTGGGAATGGTGTTCGCGGAATTTCCCTCCGGCGCCCAGCCCGTGCTAACGGTTACGAGCCGCATCGCCACCCACAACCTCGCGGTCGATCTCGCCGCGCCCGGCAAGCCGCAAAAAATGGACGCCGCCGATGCCGAATATTTCCTCCGTTCTACCAAGCTGCTGCCCACCGACGGCATCGTGAAAGAAACCGCGCTCGATATCACCAAGGGTGCCAACACGGACGTCGAGAAAGCCCGCGCCATCTACCAGTGGATTGTCGACAACACCTTCCGCAATCCCAAAACGCGTGGCTGCGGCATCGGCGACATTCGGTTCATGCTTGAGTCCAAGGACCTCGGCGGCAAATGCGCCGATCTCAATGCACTATACGTTGGGTTGGCGCGCGCTGCGGGGCTTCCCGCTCGCGATGTCTACGGCATTCGCGTGGCCAAGTCCGATCTCGGATACAAGAGTCTTGGCGCTTCGTCAGAAAAAATCACGAAGGCTCAACATTGCCGCGCCGAAGTCTACCTCTCGGACTACGGCTGGGTTCCCGTCGATCCTGCCGATGTACGCAAGGTGGTTCTCGAAGAACCGCCCGGAAATCGCCCGCTCGATGACGACATGGTGAAGGCCGCCCGCACTCGTCTCTTCGGCTCTTGGGAGATGAACTGGGTGGCCTACAACTTTGCGCACGATGTCGCGCTGCCCGGATCCACTGGCGCACCGGTCGGATTTTTGATGTATCCCCAAGCGGAGACCGCCTCGGGCCGTCTCGATTGTCTCGACGGGGATGCCTTCAAATACGAAATCACCTCGCAAGAAATCGCGTCCTAAAATTGCCGGCTGATACCCGCCATTCCGGAATACTTGCCATCCGAGCCAGGCGCATCTCCTCGCAACATCGTTCCCTCTGCCGACAGAGCGATTCGCCTCGCCCATCACCTTAGGGTTATCCTGTCGCGTCCACCTCGATGACCGAACAACCAGTCCTCGCCACGCAGCCGGCACCCGAAGATTCCGCAGCCTTGCTTGAGCGCGAATCCGGCCTGCGCCGCAAACTTTCTTCCCACCAGGCCGCGATGATCGGCCTCGGTTCCACGATCGGCACGGGCCTCTTCCTCGGCAGCGCCATTTCCGTGAAACTCGCGGGCCCCGCGGTGATTCTCAGCTTTCTCGGCGGCGCATTCGTCGCGCTCACCGTCATGTGGGCCCTCGCCGAAATGTCCGTCGCCGTCCCCACTGCGGGCTCGTTCGGTCTTCACGCCGAAATCTATCTGCATCCGTGGGCTGGATTCGCCATTCGCTATACCTATTGGCTGTGCCTGGTCATCATCATCGGTAGCGAAGTGGTCGCCGCTGGCAAATATTGCCAGCACTGGTTGCCCAACCTTCCGTTGTGGCCGTTCGTCGCCGTTTTTTCCGTTGCGCTCGTCTACCTCAACACGGTCAGCATCGAAAATTTCGGCACCATCGAATATTGGTTCGCCATGATCAAGGTCGTCACCGTGTTCATTTTCCTGTTCCTTGGCGCGGCCCTGCTTCTTGGCGTGGGATTTCCACGCATTGGCGCGGCCAACTACACCGCGCACGGAGGATTCTTCCCCAACGGATGGTCGGGCGTCGTTCTGGGTGTTACCATGGCCATCTTCAGTTACCTCGGACTCGAAATCGTCGGTACCACCGCCGGCGAAGCCCGCGACCCACAGGTCGCCGTCCCCTACGCGTTACGCCGAACGCTGTTCCTGCTCATGCTTTTTTATGTCGGCGGCTTAGCGATCGTCGTCGGCATCGTTCCATGGAACCACATCGGCCTCGGCGAAAGCCCCTTCGTGCGCGTCTTTGACGCCGTCGGCATTCCCGCCGCCGCGCACATCATGAATTTTGTAGTTCTGAGCGCGGCGCTGTCCTCCGCAGCCTGCAATCTCTACTTCGGCGGCCGCCTGCTCTTTTCCTTATCGCGCGGAGCTTACGCGCCCGCGATTCTAGGCCGCCTGAACAAGCGCGGCATGCCCGTAGCCGCCGTGCTGGGCTCCAGCATCGGCATGGTCGCAGCCCTGGTTCTTTCGTATTATTTTGCAGGCACCGCTTTCGTCTTCATGATCGGCGTAGCTTTTTTCGGCGGCCCATTCGCCTGGATCATAATCCTGTTAACTCATCTCGCCTTTCGCCGCAAGGTAGCGCAAGAAAAACGCTCCATCCTGCGCTTCGCCCCACCCGGCCCCTGGAGTTCACTCCTTGGCCTGATCGCTCTGTTCGGAGTCTTGCTCTCCACATGGTGGATTCCCAGCTTCCACATAACCCTTCTCGCCGGTCCGCCTTGGCTCCTCTTCATCACCCTCTGCTATGTCGCAACCAAAAAGTCCACACGCCAGCGCGAAACCTCCGTTGAAAGATCAGTGATGCCGGAGTGACCTCGTGGCAACGCATGACGCTTGGCCTTCAAGTGAAATCGCCGAACATCCTCAAGATCGTCGGCGATATTAAGCTGCGGCCAGAACCGGCACACAAGTCGCTCGTGAAAAATGCGCGAGCCATCTTTGGTTGGAGCGAGTCGAAGGCCCGAGGCGTTCGTTATACGCGTAGATTGTTACACCCGTAGAGAGTAACCCGCGTTTCGCGGTGCTTCAGACCATGTGTTGTTGGGAGCGCGCAGAGTGCGCCGCCATCATCGGAATTTGTCCCAGATTCTGGCGAGCGCTTTCCGAATTGGCCTTCAGGAAATCGATCGCGACGTCGCACGCCGCGATCTTATTACGCAATTTGCGCTGCTCTTCGCCAGGCGGCAAAGCGTCTACCAGTCGTTTCGCTTCCCACTGCGTCAGCAGGATTTGCAACAAGGGGGACTCGGTATGCATGGCAACTACTCCCGGGGAAAATAAGCAACCTCGTAATTCTAAACAGCCGCTAATACAAGCCCATACGGGAAATCCTGTAGAACTCATGGGCAGTTCAAAAAAAAGGCCGCCGAGAAGGGCCAGCCAAAATAGCCAGCAAAAAAGCTTGTCAGCGGCCTATATCAAATCACCCGCTGCCGTCCCTTTTCCTAGGACCATTCTCGCGGACGTGATTGGGGACACTTGCGCGAGCGAGAGGTCCAGGCCGGGTACGAGACTAACCCCTCCGAGCCCGGCCTATCTTATTGATTTAAGATAATCTGAGCGGATTTCCGGTAGAAACGTGTGCGGAGTTCCGGTCGGCCTTGCCACTTTGCTCGCGCGTCTTCCAACTGCGGCACACTGAGCTTATTCCGGCAAGGCTTCGCCGCGTGTCTCTACCGCGAACGGAATGACCAGCAAGCCGATCGCGAAAGCCACTGCTGTATAGGCCACCGGCTTACCCAGAGTGCCCATGCGGCTTACCAGGGCGCCCACGCCGAAGTTAACCCCAGCGGCGAAAAAGCGCCCAAAGGAGGTTGTAAACGCAAACGCCGTGGCCCGCACCGAGGTGCCGTACTGCTCCGGCAGCCACAAGCTGAACACCGCGAAGTTGCCGCCAAAAAATCCCAGGAAAAACAGCACCGCGATAAACGGCCGCAGCCCTTGTTCGAGGTAAAACGCCCAGCCAAAACCTAGCGCGATACACACTGCCATTCCCACAAAGTAAAAGCCCAGCGTGCGTTTGCGGCCGAACCGCTCGGCCAGCGGCGGCACGGCCAGGCACCCAAGAATCGTCCCAAGAGAAAGCAGGCCCATGCCGAGCGACGAGACTTTCACCGCCTGCGGTTGCAGCATGCCGGCGCGCTTCGCCAAATTGCTGATCGCGGTGGGCGCGTAGACCGCGGCGGCCCATAAGCCGCAAATCGCGGAGGTCAGCAGAACGGTATTTACGATCGTGCGCCGTAGGTAAGGCGTGCGAAAAATGGCGCCGAAAGCGTGGCCGGCGCGCTTCGCCTTCGCCTGAACTTTTTGTTCCCAGCGCGCCGGTTCTTTCACGCTGAACAAAATCACAAAGGCCACGATCACCGGCGTCAATCCGCACCAGAACATGGCGCGCCATCCATAACGCGCCGCCACGGTATAATTCAGCGCCGACGCCAGAAAAAATCCCGCGTAATATCCGGTCTGTAAATATCCTGCACCCATTTTGCGCCGGTCCTCCGGCCACGCTTCCGCAACGTACGTTCCTGCCAGCGCCCACTCTCCGCCAATGCCCACGCCCGCCAGTAAACGGAACAAAGCCAGTTGCCAAACCGTTTGCGACAGCGCCGCCAATCCGGTAAAGATCGCATAAACAAAAATTGTGGTCGCCAGCACACGCGTGCGCCCGAATTTATCCGCGAGCGGCCCCCACATCAAAGACAAGCCCCAGCCCACCAGAAACAGCGCAAAGAGAACTGATCCCGCGAATCCGATATTTGCCGGCGTAGCTTTGTAGCCGGACTTTGGTAGCAATTCCGTCAGCGCGGGGCTCAGCACCAGCGCGTAAATTACGGAATCCATGCCGTCCAGCGTCCAGCCCAACCACGCGCCCCAAAATCCGGTGATCTGCTGACGCGAGAGTTTCGTGCGCGCGGCGGCGATTGGATAAGTCACGGCGTCAGCGGACATGGGTCCTTTTTTGTCTCCTTTGCGGCGGGCACTGCGGGCTCGTCCGCAGTTTGAAACAACGCAGCAACCGCGGGCTTGGTCACTTTGCCCATGGCGTTGCGGGGCAAACAATCTAACACGAGGAAACGCGAAGGCACCTTGTGCGCCGCAAGAAAATCCTTCGCCCACGCACGCAACGATGGTAAGTCCAGCTCGCACCTGTTGCTGAGCACTATGGCCACGCCGACGCGCTCGCCCCACTCCGGGTCGGGCACGCCAACTACGGCGCATTCCGCGACCGATGGATGTTCGCGCAATGCTTCTTCGATTTCCAACGCGGAAACTTTGTGCCCGCCGGTTTTCAAAATGTCGATATTGGTGCGGCCTAGAATGCGATACACGCCGTGCTCGACAATCGCGGTGTCGCCGGTGCGAAACCAGCCATCTCGAAATGCGGCGCGCGTAGCTTCCGGCTGGCCCCAGTATTCCGCGAAGACGCTCGGTCCGCGCACTTCGATTTCGCCTGGCGTTCCCGCCGCCACCGGCTCGCCAGTCTCGCCGACTAATTGCACTTTGACGCTGGGCAGCGGTGTTCCGACGCTCCCCGGCCCGCGCTTGCCGTGCAGCGGATTCGAGAGCGCCATGCCGATCTCCGTCATGCCATAGCGTTCCAGTAGGATATGTCCGGTAATTTCTTTCCAGCGCTCGAGGGTGCTGACCGGCAGGGCCGCCGAACCGGAAACTGTCACTCGCAATTTGGCACACGCACGGCTCAACGATGCGCGACGCTCCGGCGAAGACGTTTCCCACGCTGCAATGAGTTTGGCGTAAATCG
>JBEKVU010000208.1:0-7301 GCA_049513775.1 Candidatus Acidiferrum sp. | reverse complement strand
GGCGCTCCACGATTTTTTCACTCTCTACGTAACACTCTTTCTTCTCTACCGATCGCTCCCTTCGCCAGGAAAATCGCGGTTCTGCGCTGCTCGCTGTCACAGTTGTCATATTTGCGTGCTGTACCTCAGTCCTGCCTCGCGCTTGATAGCGTCGCCAACGTATCCGCCGTCGCTGAAGCAACCTGATTCTCCCCGCTCTAGGTGTCTCTGCGCCCTCCGCGTTAAGCTCGCTTTTCCTTCGTAGCCCGCGCGCGCCAGCCTCGGGGTTTTCTCGCCATGCTTTGGTCCGGGCATGCACGCGCGCATCCTGGACGGCCTGAAATACGCGAGGAAGTCTTGCGTGGCACTAGATGCGTACCGATCCAACCCACACACCGCGCACCCATCGGTCGTTGCTCTACCGCCCCGAATACCTCTGCTCTTTCCACGGATCCCCATACGCGTGATACCCATTGCGTTCCCAAAATCCCAAGCTATCCTCATTCAGCAACATAAATCCCCGCACCCACTTCACACTCTTCCACGCATACAAATGCGGCACCACTAGCCGCAACGGCCCGCCATGCTCTCCGCTCAGTGGCTGCCCATCGTGCTCAAACGCAAACAGCACATCCACGCGCCGCAAGTCCTCGAGCGGAATATTCGCCGCGTACCCTTCTTCCGCCTGCACCAGGACGTGCTGCGCAGCCGCCTTTGGTTCAACCAGTTTCAGCACCTCGGTAAACAACACGCCCTTCCACAAATTGTCCAGCCGGCTCCAGCGCGTCACGCAGTGAAAATCCGACGTCACCTCCGTTTGCGGCAGTGCCCGAAACTCTTTCCAAGATAATTTCACCGGCGCAATCACTTCGCCGGAAATCTTGAAGCCCCACGTCGCCTCATCAAAGTCCGGAACACTCCCGGCATGCAGCACTGGCCATTTCAACGTCAGCGACTGCCCCGGTGGCAACCGCCCCTCCACCCTAGCCACCTTCTCCAATTCCCGCCGATTCCCATCCGCCGTAAATATCGTCATACCGTTCCTCCATCCGTCGTGATGCAGGTTCCTCGTAAATCACACCTCCAAATCTCAGCTTCCGCAATCCCCATGCTATGATTTCTCAATGCCTGCGCGCATCCTCGACGGCCTGAAAATCCGCGACGAAATCTTCGCCGAACTACGCACCCAAGCCGTCGACCTCCATCTCCGCCAGCACATCCGCCCCGGCCTCGCCGCCGTCCTCGTCGGAGAAAACCCCGCTTCCCAACTCTACGTAAAAAGCAAAATCGACGCCTGCCACCACCTCGGCCTCGCCAGTTTCAGTCACAACCCGTCCGCCGCCAGCACCACCGACGATCTCCTGAAACTCGTCGACGATCTCAATCGCGATTACCGCGTCGACGGCATCCTCATTCAGCTCCCGCTTCCCAAACAAGTCGATACCAAGCGCGTCCTCGAGGCCGTCGATCCCGCTAAAGACGTCGATGGTTTCCATCCTACAAATCTCGGCCGCCTCGTCAGCGGACGTCCCGGCCTCGTCGCCTGCACTCCCGCCGGCTGCATGGAAATTCTCCAACGCAATCAAATCCCCATCGAGGGCGCCACGGCTGTGGTTCTCGGCCGCAGTGACATCGTCGGCAAGCCCATGGCTCTTCTCCTCATGCACGCCAACGCGACCGTCACCATTTGCCATTCCAAGACTCGCGACCTCCCCGAAGTCGTCCGCCGCGCCGATATCGTTGTCGCCGCCATGGGCAAAGCCGCCTACGTCGCCGCCGATTGGATTAAGCCCGGCGCCGCCGTCATCGACGTCGGCACCAACAAGGTCACCGACGCAGCCGAAGCCGCCGCGTTGCTAAAAAATTTTCCCGAACGCCTCGAAAAATTCCACGCCAAAGGTTCCGTGCTCATCGGCGACGTCCATCCCGACGCCATCAATACCGCCGGCGCTCTAACCCCGGTTCCGGGCGGCGTGGGTCCCATGACCATCACCATGCTCATGAGCAACACCATAAAAGCCGCAAAGCTCCGCCGCGGCGATTCCGCATCATCTTCGCCCGAATCACAGCAGCACAGCACAAAGCAAAATCCCATACCCAACGCCGCGGGCGCGCGATAATCAATTTGTGCTGAAGCTCGGCCTAACCGGTGGTATCGCCAGCGGCAAAAGCAGCGTCGCCGCCATCCTCCGCGAACTCCGCTTCACTGTTCTCGATGCCGACGCCCTCGCCCATCAACTCATGGAGCCCGGCCAACCCGCACACAAGGAAATTCTCCAGGAGTTCGGTCCGCAAATCGCTCCCGGCGGCGGCCCCATCGACCGCGCCAAACTCGCCTCCATCGTCTTCGCCGACCTTACGAAACTCGCCCATCTTAACGCCATCGTCCATCCCCGCGTTCGCGAAGCCACACGACACAAGTTCATCGCCTGGCACCGCGACGGTAATCACGACGTGGTGTTCGTCGAAGCCGCCCTGCTCATCGAAGCCGGTTTCGATAAGTGGCTCGACGGCCTCGTCGTCACCTGGTGTACCCCTGAGCAGCAACTCCAGCGCCTCCTCAAGCGCGGCCTCACCCCCACAGAAGCCAAACGCCGTATCGCTTCCCAGCTCGACACCAAGCTAAAACTCAGCCAGGCCAAGTACCGCATCGACTGCTCCACCTCCCTTGAAGACACTCGCCGCCAAGTCATTGCCTTAGCGGCAACTCTTCGCCCAGCTCCCTGATCCGCGCGAAGCGCACGCGGCGTGATTCGAACCGCACAACCCGGTTCGAACGCTATCGGTTGTAGGGGGCGCAGTGCGCCTAATCGCCTCAGCACCCCAACACATCCTAATTTGTTGCCTTTCCCGGTAACGCCGGAGTTTTGCTGTGTTGTGTTTTTTAGTGGCGAATCTTTAGATGCGCACGGGTTGGTACGGGCTGGCGCCGTTTCGGATCGGCATCAACCAACGCATTCCGTCCAAAAACAATGACACATGAACTTAACTCTCTTACCAACAACGACGCCTGGGAACTCCCGCAGAATGAACACTTACAAAAACCACAGGGGGGATACCGGGGATGCCTACCACATCTTCGCTGCAAATAAAGCCCCCAGTCGCCAGTAAATGAACTTCCCACAAAGGCGGTGTTGCCAAATCCGGTCACCCAAATTTCGCCCAACGGTCCCGACTCAGCTAAACTATCCCCGCGATGACCGTCATTGACGATGTCCTGGTAGCCAACGAACTCTACTCCCGTACCCACGAGCTGCGTACCCTCACTCCGCGCCCAGCCCGCAAACTCGCCATCCTCACCTGCATGGACACCCGTCTGTCCATTCGCACGCTTGGCCTCAGAACCGGCGACGCCCACATCATCCGCAACGCCGGCGGCATCGTCACCGAAGATACTCTGCGTTCCCTGGTCGTCTCGCATCACCTGCTCGGCACCGAAGAGTTCATGGTCATTAACCACACCGACTGCGGCCTGATGCACACCAGCGAACAAGACCTCCGCACCCGCATCCAGAATCGCACCGGCACCGCCGCCGTCTCTCCCGCCTTCTTCTACGCCTTCCAAAACATCGACGAAAACGTTCGCCACCAACTCCAGAAGCTTCGCACCCACCCGTGGATCCCGAGCTCCGTAGCCATCCGCGGCTTCGTCTACGACGTAACCACCGGCAAACTCCGAGAGATTCAAGATTCCTAATTGAAATAACTTCGGCGAATGCGCTAACGCCCCATCGAAGCATCGCGTCAGAACAACAAGAAGCTCATACAACAAGGGTAGTCAGAACAGAGGTAAAAGTGGCTTGTATTGTCTCTTCTCTGTGTAGCTCTGTGTAGCTCTGTGGACTCTGCGAACTTTGTGTTAATTTTTTGCCTCGCTGCCGAAGTACCACAAAACATGGCTTAGCCCGCTCCAAAACCATGACCTCTTCCCCGCTTTTCTCTATAATAGAGAAGCAGTCCCGTGAAAGAAGGCTCAGTTCATGTCTACGGTAAACTCCGCCACGCGCGCCCGTCTAATCCTCGTCGCGCTGGTCGTGCTCTTCGGCGCCTATTGGGTTGGCGCGCGCTTCGGTCCGCACGAGCCGCTCAACGTCGGCGCTGTTCCGCGCTCCAATCCCTCTGACAGCGGCACGCCTCCCGTCGCCGGCGTCACGCAGCGCGACGGCGTCCTCACCGACGATGAGTCCATCAACGTCCGCGTCTACCGCCAAGCGTCGCCAGCGGTCGCGAATATTCTCACCAAAGCCACCGAATACGATTTCTTCATGGACGCGGTGCCCGTCGAGGGCGCCGGCTCAGGCTTCGTCATCGATCCGCGCGGCTACATCCTCACCAACTTCCACGTGATTCAAGAAGCGCAAAGCATCGAGGTAGTCCTGGGCGATCAGACGCACTATCCCGCGAAGGTGGTGGGCGCGGATCAGCGCAACGACGTCGCTTTGATCAAGGTCGATCCAAAAGGAAAGTCGCTGATCGCTTTAACATTGGGCGATTCCTCCGCCCTTCAAGTGGGACAAAAAGTTTTGGCCATCGGCAACCCCTTCGGCTTTCAATCCACGCTGACCACGGGCGTGGTGAGCGCGCTCGGCCGCACCGTGCAAACCAGCCAGACCACCTTTATCGACGAAGCTATCCAGACGGACGCAGCCATCAACCGCGGAAATTCCGGCGGTCCGCTCATCAATTCCCACGGCGAAGTGATCGGCATTAATTCTGCGATCTACACGCCGAGCGGCACCACCGCTGGAATCGGCTTCGCCATTCCCATCAACACCGCGAAAAATATAGCCCACGATCTAATGACCGATGGCCGCGTACACACAGCATTTCTAGGTGTCGAAACGCTGCCAGTCGGGGGCTATTTGGCGGGCGCGCTCGATCTGCCCGTGCAGGATGGCTTGCTGGTGGAAACGGTAACCGCCAACGGACCCGCCGCAAAAGCCGGCATTCGCGGCGGCGATCGTACCGCACAAGCCGGCATGCGTCGCATTTACATCGGCGGCGACATCATCGTCGGCGTAAATGGCCAGAAAGTCGCCAATCAGTTCGACGTAAATATTCTACTGAATCACAAACGCCCCGGCGACACGGTAACCCTAAACCTCTACCGCGGCGGCAAGAAGCTCGACGTCCCGGTAGTTCTCTCCGAGCGCCCCGGCAGCAGCCAGTAACGTTTGCGATCTCCGTGACGCCACTACAAAACTACGTGTCGCCAGGTTAAGCGGTGAACGCCGCACGATGTTTCGCGCGTTCTGCTTCGCTGAGCGAGAACCAGGACTCGGCAATATCGCGGACCCGTTCCAGTTCGCGCTGCATTTCCGCGTGCTTGGCTTCCATACCATCGGCATCAGCATCTTGCGGAACGTAAATCGGAGGCGCGAAGAGTATTACGCTGCGCGCAAACGGCGCGGGCATCAAGAAATGGTCCCAGGTTTTCTCAAATGTCTTGCCGCGATCCACTCCGATGTGGAAAACCATGATCGGGCAACCCGTTTTGCGCGCGAGCATCACCGGACCAGGCTTGGCTACATAGCGCGGGCCGCGCGGCCCATCGATCGTAAAGGCACAATCTTTGCCCTCGCTCAGGCGGCGCGCCATCACCGCGAGCCCGCGCAAACCGCCGCGCGACGAACTGCCTTGCGCGGTGCCAAATCCGAGCCACTCAATCACTTTGCGCGTCCACTGGCCGTCAAAGGCCGTGGTATTCATCACCACGATGCCGCGATTTCTGGCCCACCACACCACGGGAATAATCACGCGATGCCAGAACGCAAAAATGCACTGGCCCTTTCGTGCGTGGAGGCGCTCGGCGTGATGCCAGCCGAGGACTTCGTAGCGCAGCGTGGGACCAAGCGTGCGAATCACGCTGACGACCGCGCCAGCGATCAAAGGAATCTGCACGCGGCGCGACCACGGCAGCGCGGGCAGCCGCGTGTCATAGTGCGTGTTAACGGATTCCGTCTCTGGCGCGCTACTCCCCACTGCGTCCGGCAGGCTCATCGCTTATAGTATAAGCGTTAACTTTTGCAGCGCGCCGCAGGCGCGCGTGGCATGCATCGGTTGTGGGGAAGCGCACCGGGCCGCGCGGTAACCACATCGGATTGTACGCTGAGCAGGCGGGATCGGCCGTGCAGCACGCGGAGCGTCCCGCGCATCTCTCTTAGCAGGTGAATGATTCGGTTGATTCACGGGCTAGCTTGACGAATGGGCTTTAGCTGATGAACAAGTTCGCAAATTTCGCCGCGTGGTTCGCGCGAGTGCACAAGCGTTGCGCGCTCGTCGCATTTGCAGCGTGCGCAGCTCTCCTGCTAATCGTGCCCGCAACAGGATTGCTGCGCGGCAGCTTTGCTACCGCGCAAGTTCCCGATGCCGCGCGCGTTACTCCTCCCGTTGCTCAGTCATCCGCCAAGCCCGCGAACGCGTCGGACACTGCTTCAACCACCGCACCTGCGCCGGACACCATCGGCGTGATTGAGGGTGCAACCATTGCGGTCAGCGGCCCGATGAGCGTGGAAGTAGTACACGGCCAGGTAAAAACCGTGCTGCGCAGCGGCAGCGACGTGCGCGTCAAATCCGGCTCGGCGGACGTGGCGCTGGTCGATGGCGGCGTGATTCATATTTGCGGCCCCGCGCATCTCTCGATACTCAAAACCGCGGGCGCGCTCACCGTGGCGCTAGACAGCGGCACGGTTCACGTACACATCCCGTACAACATCTTGCTCACCATGTACACCGCGCAAATCAAAGCCCAGCCCATCGCCATCGGCGAGGCTCCACAAGACTTGCTGGTGGGCTTCGACAATCCCGGAACCATGTGCATTCGCGCCACGCGCGGCGCGGTGCGCATCGAACAGCAACTTACCGGGCAGAGCGTGGTGATTCCGCAGACCGGCGACGTGCTGCTGCTCAACGGCCAGCTCGAATCGCTGCGCACTAGCTCCGGGCTGTGCAAGTGCGAAGTGCAAATCAATGACGCACCGCCGCCGGCCGAAAGCGCGCAGAGCGAACCTGCCGCGCAAGTGAGCAAGCTGGCCACTGCGGAAGATCTGCGCAAAAAAACTTTTGATGCCAAGCCGGAATTGCCTGCCGCGCCTCCTGCGGAAAAGCCTGCCGCGGACGAAGGTCCGATCTATCACGTGATCGAGCCTCCGCTCGTATATCTCGCGAACGCCAAAGTGCAGCCCGAATACGATGCGTCAATGATTATTCTGGTGCGCCGCGTGCGTGTGCGCCCGACGGTAATTTTTCAGGGTCGCGTGCTGGACGAGCCGGTCGTTGCGGCATCTGTGGTAAGCCCCGCAATCGTTTCACACACCGCACCG
>JBEKVU010000207.1:0-7329 GCA_049513775.1 Candidatus Acidiferrum sp. | reverse complement strand
GTATTCATCTGCACTACTTCAAAATCCGACGCGGTAAGCTGCCCGAGATTGTGCAAGTCGTCGTTGTCCCAGCGATCGTCCGGCGCTCCGCTGAGGTACATATTCGAGCCGTTGTCCGCCATGATCATGCCGTACTGCTGTAACGCTTTCAGGATCACCTGGTTCGTGGCGGAGTAGCCCGAAATATCGAAGCTCGCCTTCAATCGCATCCGCATGCCCATGGGAGCGGCGTCGGCATTCGAAGAATTCGCTGCCCAATGCGATGCCGGCGGCACGAAAGCGGCGCGGCTAGACTGCAGGGTAAAGCGCAAGGCGTGCTTGATCTCTCCGGCGGCCACTTCGTCGTACCGGGCCAGCCCCGCGAAAATCGAAAGCCCCGCGGCATCGGCAGACGTCCACGTCAGCGGGCGTTGTTCGTCCGCTAGCAAATCCCACACCGCAGCCGAATCCGCATTCCAGCTTCCATCACTCTGCGGATACGAACTGTCCATCTCGTACAGCCAGCAACTGCTGTTGTCGAGCACCAGCACGTGGCGGTCGCCCGTCCCAGGGTTGGGATAGCCCTCAATCGGCGCATCGCCGGGAATGGGCATCGGGCCGGGATCGCTCTCATCGCCATACGCCGTGAAATTAATGGCCACCGGGCCTTGCCCGACCCCCACCACAACGTAAGGAATGCCGATGCTCGATCCTTGATATTCTCCGGAGCCAAAATCCGGATGCACGGCGGCGCTGCCGCCGATAAAGTTAATGATCGCGGCGGAATTCGCATCCACGGGCGAGCCGGCAATATTCTGATTCCACAAATTTTCTGCGGGGAACGGCAAGAAACCGTTGAGGCTGCCACCCTGTCCAAGGCTGATGCCGCCGCACGCGCTTGTAGGAGGTGGCGGGGGAGAAGGAGGTGGGGGTGGCGGATTGCCTCCTGATTGCGCGCTCACCGTCACCGTAAGATTGGCCGAAGCGCTGCCGCCCGGGTTCGGATTGCTAACACTAACGTTATACGTGCCTGCCGTGGCTTCCGATCCGGTGGCTGTGAGCTGGGTGGTGGAGATAAATTTCGTAATCACCGCGCTGCCGCCAAAACTCACTTGCGCCCCAGACACAAAATTGCTGCCCGTAATCGTGAGCGAGTACGCGCCCGCGGTAAAACTCGCCGGGCTTACCTTGCTGATGGCGGGCGTCGGATTCCATAGCGTTACGTCGCTCGTGGCGCTCACGGAAGAATCCGCAGCCGCCGTCGCGCTAATGCTCATCGTATTGGAATTTGGCAGGCTGCCCGGCGCGGTATAAATTCCGCCGGAGGTGATCGTTCCGGTGCTGGCGCTCCCACCGGTCAGTCCGTTGACCGACCAACTCACCTCTTGATTCGCGGTTCCAGTTACCGTGGCCGAGAAAGTTTGCGTTGCCCCAGCCCGCACATTCGCCGACCCCGGCGCGATGCTGATAGCAACCTTCTCGGACACGGGCTCCGAAACACCTGGCGGCCCGCTGGTAGCGCACCCCGCCACCTGCTCTACAACGAGCAACAGACCGAACCGTAGCAATGCCCGTCGCAAAACGCTTCTCTCCAATTCGCGCCGGGTGCGCAGACCTCGGCGTAGCGCTACTGGTCACCATGCTGCGCGTTAGCGGTGCCGCTAACAACTGGGCGAAAGTACAAATTAAGTACAGTGGCGTTTTGGGATTTTGTTTAGCAGACCATCAGTCGTCTGTTGTCCAAGGCACAGGTCGATCTGCGCCCGAATGGGTTCCAGTTACTTTTGCGCTCATGATATGCTTTTTGAGCCGCGTGGCCGTTACGGTGCGGCTGTGGCGAAATTGGCATACGCGGCGGGCTTAAAATCCGCTGGGGTTTTCCCCGTTGCCGGTTCGAGTCCGGCCAGCCGCACCATTTTTTCTCTCGCTCCATCTTCCGATAAAATCAATTCTTGTCGGCGTCGGCAAAGGTGCTGTACTTCACAGTCGCCGCCAACAAATCCAGCTGCACCGGGCTTCCCGCCAAAATCTCGATCGTCAGCACGTGGTCATACACCACGGTCTGCATGATGGACACCCACGTCTGTCCCTCGCGCGGGTCCTCAAAATCCATCCGGTACAAATTCTGGTCGCCCACCGTGAACTTCTCGGGCTCGCGAATCGTCTTCATGCCCATATTTACTTGCGCGCCGGCGCTCCTCTTCATCACCTCCGGGGTCAGCATTGCGCCAAACGATTCAAGCGAAGTGATGCGCACCGAGGGCACCGCGCGAAAGGAGCCATCATTCTTCGCGTCATTCTTCGGCCCTCCGTATGCATAAAAAATCAACTCCGAAAGTCCCGCCGACGCATCGTCCCGCTCCTGCTGTTTCGCGTTCGCACCCGCGCTCATTTGCTTCATGCTGGCGTTCGCGTTGCGAATCATCTCCGCATTCGCCACCGTCCAGCCCTGTGGATACGGATAAGAAAATCCCAGCGTTCCGTTGTGATACACGCCTCCAGACAGCGCTTCCGCGGACTTCGCCGTCGCCCCAGTGCTGACGGCAGCCACTTGGCTCGATGGCGGATTCGCCGCGACGGCGGTTACCTTGGCCGCGACGGGCGCTGGTGCGGCGGCGGGTTGTGACGCAGCGCTTGCTGACGCCAACGTCGGCGCGTACGGCTTCTTGAGCGCCTTGTTAATCGTATCCTCGAGTTCCCCTCCCACCGTCGGGCCAAATCCCGTTTGCCGGTACCGCACCACGCCTTCCTTATCCACCACGATGTACGTCGGAAACGAATCCACGTCGAACGCATACTGCAGCGACCCGGAAATATCCAGATACTCCGTCCAACTCATGCGATTCTGTTCCACGAACGCCTTCAAGGTGCTCTCGTCGCCATCCGCGCTGATGCCCACAATTTCAAATGCCTTGTCCGCATATTTCTTGTGCAGTGCCTGCATCGTCGGCAAAGACTCGCGGCACGGCGGGCACCACGTCGCCCAGAAATCCAGCAACACCACTTTCCCGCGCATCGCCGCATTCGAAACCTGCGTGCCTTCCATCGATGTGAACCCAAAATTCGGCGCGAACGGTTCGCGGGCGCGAATCGGATCCGCCACAATCGCGCGCGCCTCTTCCACCAGTCGAGCGCTGTTTCCCGGTGTAGCGATGAACAAATTCAGCTCCGCAAGGCCCTCCGCATCGCGGCCCTGGCGGATCAGCGCCACTCCCAAATCCCGGTGACCCTCAGCCAGCGCCGGGTTCAGCGCCAACGCGGAGCGAAATTCCTCTTCCGCCTCTTTCAGCTTTTTGTCGCCAGGTTTGCTGGCCATCGTCGTGAGCATCGCTCCGCGGATCAAATGCGCCTGAGCCGCCAGCGCTTTATTCGCGCCGGCTGCCGCCTCCGCCTTTTTTGCGGTGTCCAGCGCGTCCTCCATATCTCCGGCGCGCCGCTCGATGCTCGCAATGCGCAGCAGACAACTGGCGCAGGTGTGGTGCGAAAGTTTGTCCGCATGATGATAGGCTTCCAGCGCCTTGTCGTATTGCTTCTCCGCCATGAACGCGTCGCCCTGCGCCAGCGCCTGCGAGACTTCGAGCGTATTCTGCTCTCCGTTCGTCGCCTGCCCCATCGCTTCGGTCGCTGACGTCGAACGGCCATACCCAGCGGCTAGCGCGATTCCCACAACGAATGCGCCAAACAGAACCCGCAGCGCCGCCCGCCGAACTCTTCGCATCGTTTGCAACATCGGAAACTTCCTCCCGCGCCGCCACGCCCGCTGCGCCACGAAATCTCAAATCGCGCGGATTGTAGGTGGCAAGACATTCGCCGTCAACTCGTCGGTTTTAATATCCGTACTCGACGCCTCAGCAGGAAAAAATCCGCCTGCACCCCGTTCTTCGCCCGTCCACCCTCAGAAAAAAACCTAGTCATACTCTTTTCCCCGCACCTGTGCTATACCTCCTCTGCACAACCTCGCCGGTCGTCACGGCAAACGGGTCCGGCTCGGCAAAATCCCGGATGGGAATAAATTTTTTCTGACCCGCTCTGTAACACGGTGCATCTAACACCAGACTAATCACGGCGGGCGATTTCTCTCTCGCCACAGGAGTCAATGTGAGTCAGCCGCAAGCGTCGCAAAACCTCGACCAACTCGCCATCAACACCATTCGCACCCTTTCCATGGACGCCGTGCAGGCCGCTGAATCCGGCCATCCCGGAACGCCCATGGCCCTCGCCCCCGTCGCCTATACCATTTGGCAAAAATTTCTGCGCTTCGATCCGAACGATCCCATTTGGCCCAATCGCGATCGCTTCGTGCTCTCCAACGGCCACGCTTCGATGCTGCTCTATTCCCTCCTGCACCTCGCGCAAGTCAAAGCTGTAAATCCCGAGTATGAATCGCTCGGCCACGTTTCCGTATCCCTCGACGACATTAAGAGATTCCGCCAGATCAACAGCCGCGCGGCAGGCCATCCGGAATATCGCTGGACCTCGGGCGTAGAGACCACCACCGGCCCCCTCGGCCAAGGCGTGGCAACCAGCGTCGGTATGGCCATGGCGCGCTGGTGGCTCGCCGCGCACTTCAACCGGCCCGGCTTTGAGATTTTTGATTACAACGTTTACGCCATCTGCGGCGACGGCTGCATGATGGAGGGCATCTCCGGCGAAGCCGCCTCGCTCGCCGCGCACCACAAGCTCTCCAACCTCGTCTGGATCTGGGACAACAATCACATCACCATCGAAGGCAACACCAAGATCGCCTTCACCGAAGACGTGGCCTCGCGCTTCAAGGCGTACGGCTGGAACACCGTGCACCTCCCGGACGCCAACGATCTGGCCGCCATCGAAAAGGCCCTACATCAATTCAACGCCACCAACGATCGCCCGACCTTTGTCACCCTGGATAGCCACATCGGCTGGGGATCGCCTCACAAGCAGGACACCTCCGCGGCACACGGTGAAGCGCTCGGCGACGAAGAAATCAAGCTGACCAAGAAGGCTTACGGTTGGCCGGAGGACGCCAAGTTCCTGGTTCCCGACGGCGTCTACGATCAATTCAAGAACGGCATTGGCAAGCACGGCGGTGACGCACGCGGCGCGTGGATGAAACTCATCGGCGAATACAAAGCCAAGTATCCCGATCTGTACGAAGAGATGGAGCGCATGCAGAAGCGCGAGCTTCCGAAGGGTTGGGACAAAGATCTCCCCGTTTATCCCACCGACGCCAAAGGCGTGGCTAGCCGTGATTCTGGCGGCAAAGTCTTGAACGCCCTGGCAAAGAACATCCCGTGGCTTGTCGGCGGTTCGGCCGACCTCTATCCCTCCACCAAGACTCGCCTAACCTTTGACGGTGTCGGCGACTTCCAGGCCGAAACCCGTGGCGGCCGCAACATGCACTTTGGCATTCGCGAGCACGCCATGTGCGCCATCGCCAACGGTTTGGCGCTTTCTAAACTTCGTCCCTTTGCTTCCACCTTTTTCATCTTTAGCGACTACTGCAAACCCTCCGTGCGCCTTAGCGCCCTCATGGAAGTTCCCGTCATGTACATCTTCACGCACGACTCTATCGGCGTCGGCGAAGACGGCCCTACGCACCAGCCCATCGAACAGCTCATCGGACTGCGCGCCATACCCGGACTCATCGTTTTTCGCCCAGCCGATGCCAACGAAGTTATCGAAGCCTATAAGTATGCCCTGCAGTTACACCACGAACCCGTGGCCATGGTCCTTTCACGGCAGAATCTCCCGACCATCGATCGCACCAAGTACGCCCCCGCCAGTGGAGTCGCCAAAGGCGCATATGTTCTGGCTGACGCCGCGGACGGCAAGCCCGACGTCATCCTGATGGCCACCGGCAGCGAGGTAGACTTGATCGTGAAAGCCCACGAAAAGCTGACCGCCGAAGGCGTAAAGTGCCGGATCGTCAGCATGCCTTCCTGGGAGGTCTTCGAGCATCAGCCCAAGGAATATCGCGACAGCGTGTTCCCGCCAACCTGCGCCGCCCGCATTTCCGTCGAGCAGGGCGGTACCATGGGCTGGCACAAATACGTCGGCCTTGACGGCCGTATTATCGGCATGAACACTTTCGGAGCTTCCGCTCCTCTTAAAGAGCTGCAAAAAAAATACGGCTTCGAACCGGAAGCGGTCATCACTGCGGCCAGGGAAGTCATCGCCGCCTGTAAGAAAAAATAAAAGGACGCGCATGAGAGTCGTCATCGGTTCCGACCACGCCGGCTTTGCTCTGAAAAGCAAGATGAGCGACGTCGTGCGCGCGCTCGGCCATGAAGTTCTCGATGTCGGCACCTTCAGCGAAAATCCCGTGGACTATCCCGAATTCGCCGACCTCGTCGCTCGCGCCATCACCGAGGGCAAGTCCGACCGCGGCATTCTCTTTGACGGCAGCGGCGTTGGCATGACCATCGCCGCCAACAAAATTCCCGGCGTTCGCGCCGCCGCTTGCCATGACACTTGCTCGGCGCACCAGGGTGTCGAGCACGACGACCTGAACGTTCTGGTTCTCGGCAGCCGCATCATCGGTGAAAAACTGGCCGAGGATATTGTTAAGTCTTATTTGGGTGCAAGTTTCACCAATGAAGCGCGCCACGTTCGCCGCCTCAATAAGGTGAAAGCGTTCGAATCTCGGCAGCTCGCGGAGACCGCGAAAACGTAAGCGCGGTAATCAGTCGCGGCTCCGCCGGGCGTACAGTTTAGACTTGGAACGAAGGAGATAAAACCATGACCACGACCACCACCGCTGCAAATCCCAATCCTCTGAAAGGCCTGCTCGCCTACGGCCAGTCCGCCTGGATGGACTATATCCGCCGCGACCTGCTCATCAGCGGCGAACTTCAACGCATCATCCACGACGACGGCCTGCGCGGTATGACTTCCAATCCCGCCATCTTCGAAAAGGCCATCGCCACCGGCAAGGATTACGCCGACATCCTCTCTTCCCCGGAAGCCAAGAAGTTGGACGCCAAGGGCATTTACGAAAAAATCGCCATCCGCGACGTGCAAGCCGCCTGTGATATTTTCAAGCCCGTTTACCTGGAGTCGAATCGCCGCGACGGCTACGTCAGCCTCGAAGTCTCTCCCGAGCTCGCCCATGACGCTGCAGAAACTCTTGACGAAGCCCGCCGCCTCTGGAAAGAAGTCGGCCGCGAAAATGTCATGATCAAAGTTCCCGCCACGGCCGAAGGCATCCCCGTCATTCGCCAGCTCCTTGAAGACGGCATCAACGTCAACATCACCCTGCTCTTCGCGCAGTCCGCCTACGAGCAAGTCGCGGAAGCCTACATCTCCGCGCTCGAAGCGCGCGCCAAGAAAGGTGTCGACCTCAGCCACATCGCCAGCGTCGCCAGCTTC
>JBEKVU010000206.1:0-8865 GCA_049513775.1 Candidatus Acidiferrum sp. | reverse complement strand
TGGCCACAGATCTGTTCGTCATAACGTTGCACCTTGCAGATATTTGCGGTTCCGAGTCCGAGGCTCCTATGTGGAAAGAGTCTTGCGCGCCGCTTCCAGGATCACGTCAATCACCACCGCCGGTTCTGAATACATCGGCGTGTGGTCCACGCGATGCGAACGAACCGTCGCGCCCATCCGCTCGGCCATGAAATGCTGAGTCTTCGGATTGATCATGCGGTCTTCTTCTGCGATCAAAAACCACGAGGTTTTTGATTTCCACAGTGGCGTCGGCGCCGGCTCTTGAATGCACTGCACAGCGATTGGCCGTTGCACGGCGGCCGCGGTCTTTGCTTGATCGGCGGTCGCGTTTTGCGCCAGCGCTCGATGAAACGCGTCGTCCGGCATCCACACGAAACCGTGCGCATCGGGAACCATCTTGGGTTGTTCCGCACTCGGGGTGTCGCGATAGAACACCTTGGCCACAGTCTCGCCCTCATCCGGTGCGAGCGCCGCGACATAGACCAGTGACTTGACCCGCTCTTCTCCCACCGCGCCAATCACCGCGCCTGAGTAGGCATGTCCCACAAGGATCAGCGGGCCGCTGGTTCGTTCAAGCGCCGAACTCAAAGCCGTTGCGTCGTTAGTTAAAGATGTGAGCGGGAGCGGGGCGCAGCTCACTTTTAGACCGCGCCGCTCCAGAGGAAGAATAATGTTGCTCCAACAAGAGCCGTCGGCCCACGCCGCATGGACCAAAACTACTGTTGAGTTCTGTGGGAATTCGCCCACCCTGCCAGCCGGCCCAGGCAAACTTGCGACAACCTGTCCGGTGTTTTCCGCTCGCGCAAGCTCAGCGAAAGATCCCTCAAGCGCAACGCCTAGAGATGCGGCTGTGAGTGCTTCAAGAAAGCTACGACGTTCCATTCCGTGCTCCATTGGCTTGCAGGAACTCGTGCATGGCAGCCACAATTTCGACGACGTGGGTTTCCAGTGCGAAATGCCCAGTATCTAGGAATTGCACTTTTGCGTTTGGGATGTCTTTCCGAAACGCTGTTGCTCCCGCAGGCAGGAAAAAAGGATCGTTCTTTCCCCAAATCGCCAGCAAAGGTGGCTTCGATTTGCGAAAATATTCCTGAAATTTCGGATAGAGCTTCACATTCGACGCGTAATTCAAAAACAAATCGAGTTGGATCTCTTTGTTTCCCGGGCGCTCGAACAGCGCCGTATCCAAGGTGTACGACTCTGGCGGAACACTCTCCGGATTCGCTACGCCGTGGGTGTACTGCCAGCGGGTGCCTCCCGCGGTCAAAATGGTTTGGCGAAGTATGTCCCTGTTTTCCGCCGTTGGCGCAGACCAATACTTTCGGATCGGGCCCCAAGCATCACCCAGGCCTTCTTCGTATGCGTTCCCATTCTGCGAAATAATCGCTGTCACCCGGTTGGGGTTAGCCATTGCCAAGCGGAAGCCGGTTGGCGCGCCATAGTCGAATACGTAGATTGCGTAGCGGTCGATTTTGAGCGCCCTGGTGAACGCCTCGATAACGACGAGGTTGGGAATCCGTGCAGTAAGAGGACTACTGGTGCGGTTGCTTCGCCGGCCGTCCGGTAAAACACTTGTACTCCGTCCGCCTCGACTTTGTGGACGGATGCTGGAGGCACGCCGATTCTTGCAATGTCCAGGCTTGACGCTGCGGGTTTTTTGGTCGTACTTGAAGTCGGATCACTCACGGAATTCTCTCCTCACTTCGTGCATGCCTAGCGCAGGCGGGATGCCAAAGCAGCGAAGCTCACCTAAAGAGAGAACAATCCGTGCAAAGCGTTCTGATGGTTGAAGTTTTGTAACCGAGCAGCCCAATGATTCTTGCAGTTACCTAGGCGGATCCCCGACGGATGTCCGCCACTGACTCCGCCAGTGACAGAGTCCCGTCGGATTCAATGCCACGGCTATGGCGCCTTGGAACTCAGTCGTCGCTCGCCGTAGCGCCCACACCGCGCCGTTTCTCTGAAGCCGCGGCAGGCCGGCGAATTCGAAGCTTCTTCATCCTGTAGGCCAACGACGTTCGCTTCATCCCGAGGCGCGCGGCCGCGCCACTTTGTCCCCCGATCACCCAGTTGCTCGCTTCGAGCGCACGAAGGATATGCTCCCGCTCTACTTCCGCGAGACCGTTCATGGGGGCGTTCGATTCTCGGTAAGGCGGGAACGGTTCGAGCTCGGAAGTTGGCGCGCGTAGTGTCGACTGTGGCGAGAGAATCACGGCGCGTTCAATGAAGTTCTGCAACTCGCGGATGTTTCCTGGCCATGGGTATCGCACCAATGCGTCCATCGTCTCCCTGGGAATCGTGTCAATTCTTTTATTCATCCGTTGCGCGTAGAGCGCCGTGAAATGCCGCGCCAATTTCGGAATATCCTCGGTGCGTTGTCGCAGCGCCGGGACCTGGATCGGAAATACTTTTAGCCGATAATAAAGGTCCTCGCGAAACGTCCCTTGCTTGACCATCCCCGGCAAATCTCGATGCGTCGCCGCGATCAGGCGCACGTCCACCTTATGCGTGCGGTTGCTGCCCAACCTCTCGAATTCCTGCTCCTGCAAAACGCGCAGCAGTTTCGCCTGAAGTTCCAGAGGTATATCGCCAACCTCGTCAAGAAACAGTGTGCCTTTATCGGCTAGTTCGAACCGTCCCGTTTTCTGCGCGATCGCGCCTGTAAAGGCTCCTTTTTCGTGGCCGAACAACTCGCTCTCAAGAAGTCCAAGCGGGATCGCGGCGCAATTCAGTTTCACGAATCCCTGTTCACTCCGAGTGCCCAGTTTGTGGATCGCACGCGCCACGAGTTCTTTGCCGGTTCCCGTCTCGCCCAGGATCAGCACGCTTGAATCGGTCGGTGCGACTACCGACACCAAGCTGAGCGCGGTCTTCAAAGCCGGGCTCTCTCCCACGATTTGTCCAAACTCGGCGCGAATTTCCTCCTCGAGGTACAGTCTCTGCTTCGTCTCCTTGTCTCGATCCTTGGTCGCCTGTTCGTACTCGAGCGTGTTCTCGACCGCAATCGCCACCTGGCAAGCCACTTGCTCGAGCAAGATCACGTCGTCTTTCTCAAAAAGACTATCCGAACGCCTGCAGAGCATCAAAACGCCGACCACCCGCTCTCGCCCAACGAGCGGAAGATAACACCCCGTCTTGAGGCCCTCCTCGGTCACGCGCTCGTAAAGAAGCTGGCCGTCCGGATTCCCATACGTTTCAGGATCCTTGCGGGCCTCCTCGAAGCTATCGATCCGAACGCTCCTACCCGTCCGCAGCACCTGACCTGAGATCGAGCCATTCATCGACACCAGCGATCCCTCGTGAAACGGTCCTCTCGCGTCGGGATTATACAAATTCGTGACACGTAACTCGCCGCTCTCGGAATCGGGCACCAGTAACGCGGACACGTCGCATTGCATCACCTTGAACAGATTCGTCGAAAGCGCCTCCACCATTTGCCGCAGGTCCAACCGCGAGGTCACGCTGTTGCTGATCTCCAGCAGCAGCCGCAACCGATCGCGCTCACGCTGCAGCGCCTGTTCCTTCATGTGGCGCTCAATCGCGATTCCCGTGATGTGGCTGGCACTCTCGATCAACCGCAGGTCACTTGCGCCGGGGCTGCGCGCTTCACGATACAGGATCGCGAAAGTCCCGAGCACTTTACCCTCACTCGTAAACAATGGCCGTGACCAAACCGAGCGAATTCCAAAGGGCAACATCAACTCGCGATAATCATCCCAACTGGCCTCGGTGAGGATGTCCGTCACATACACCGCCTCCCTCCGGTAGACGGCCGTCCCGCACGACGCCCCTTTTGCACAAATTTCCGTCCGCCCTACGTGCGCGCAAAATCCAGGAAGGCTCGGTGCCACCGCGCAATGCAGATACTTTCCGTCTTCATCGGGAAGCCAAATCGTGCAGGACAATCCCTCGCCCTGCGATTCCACCAGCCGCGCAATGATGGTGAGCACTTCAGGGAGTGGAGCCCCGGCAAAAATCAACTTGAGAATGTTCAGCACGGCTGCGCTGGAAAAAAGCCCTGGCTCGTCCTGGGCGCGTTCGACCCTCGATAGGATTTGTGCGGGAGCTTGTGTTCCGCTCTCCATAGTTCGTTCCTTCGTAGATGTCATTTAGATTCGGGGCGCCGGCCAAGGGCGCTGCAAATTCGGCAGGAACTTGCGAAGCCTCAGCGGCAAGGCCGGCGTTCTAAGGTCATTCCGGCGGAGGTCGGAGGGCCGCGGATTCGTCAGAAACCGCTCTCAGAGTCCCAACTCCCAGCCGTGCCACATGCTAGTTTAGGCCGGGAGGTCTAAGACCGCCACCGTTTAGCGCGCGCGCAAAGGTACATTTGTTCGGCCCGCCGTCAGGCTTTTGCCGCACAAGCACACTCTTGCCTGTGCCGCGCAGGGCAGGGCAGTCAGCGTTTGTCGATTCCGCCCAATTTATTTAGAATGGTGCAGACCGCAGCTCTTCGTCATCAACGCGAAGCCAGCGCGATGAGCGCCATCGCGGTCGCGCCTGCGCCGTTAGTCCCACACCGCCTGCAGCGTGACGATGCTGCAGCGCAGCAACAGAAGGTCTTCGGCCGGAGGCCACCCGTGCTCCTTGAACTCTCCCGCGCCATCTCTCTAACCTTCAGCATCCTCTCCCTCTACGCCCTCCTGGACACCGCCTTCTTCCTCCCCGCCACCCGCTGGGAAGACCGCCTCCTCGCCTCCTTCGCCCGTATCGGCCTTGCCGCCTGCATCTGCCTGATCAGCGGACTACTCTTCCGTTACCATTCCGCTTCCCCCGTGCCACTCTCCCGCACGCTCCCCGTCCGTCTGCTCCTCTTCACCCTCCTCGGCGCCACGCTTCTCTTCTTCCTAGCTTGGTCCCTCGACATCTATTACGTTCCCTACCTTTGGCGCAACCAGCCCCACTAACTAGCCAGCCGTCGCGATCCAGAGCGAAGCGCAGGATCTCTCTTCTCGATTAAGTCCCTTCGACCGCCCGTCGTCCCCGGCACTCACCCCCCAAAGAAAAAACGCTACCCGCTTAACCTATTGTTAGTAAATGGCTTACACCGATTTCAGTGCCGCGAGGTCACACCACCTCGCGGCCAATTCACACCATCGTCGCTGACGCGACTTCATCGCCATCCCCGCGCTGCCTTCGGCCCATCCCGAATCGCGCAATCTGTGCGATAGTATCCCCGGGAAATTTCTGACCATGACCACCGAGACTCACTCCACCACCCCGCGCCGGCGCCTGCGACTTGGCATGGTCGGCGGAGGCCCGGGCGCCTTCATCGGCGCGGTGCACCGCATCGCCGCGCGCCTCGACGATCGCTACGAACTGGTCGCCGCCGCGCTCACCTCCGACCCGGCCCGCAACCACAGCGCCGCCGCCGAATTGCACATTCCGCGCGCCTACAACACCTTTGCCGAAATGGCCGCCGCCGAATCGCAGCGCCCCGATCCGATCGACGCCGTCGCGATCGTCACCCCCAATCACCTGCACTTCGCGCCCGCCAAAGCGTTCCTCGAAGCCGGCATCCACGTCATCTGCGACAAGCCGGTAACCACCACGCTTTCCGACGCGCGGCAGCTCGCCGAAATCGTCCAGCGCACCGGCCTGATCTTCGGACTCACGCACAACTACACCGGCTACCCCATGGTTCGCCAAGCCCGCGAAATGATTCGCGACGGCGCACTCGGAAATCTCCGCCTCATCCAAGTAGAGTACGCGCAGGATTGGCTCGCCACGCCCGTCGAAGCCACCGGCCACAAACAAGCCGCGTGGCGCACCGACCCGAGCCGCAGCGGCCCGGCCGGCTCGCTCGGGGACATTGGCACGCACGCCTTCAACATCGCGTCGTTCGTTTCCGGCCTCGCGTGCAAAGAGGTCGCCGCTGATGTGCACATCTTCGTTCCCGGCCGCCGCCTCGACGACAACGTGCAAACACTGTTGCGCTACGAAAAAAATGTTCGCGGCATGCTCTGGGCCAGCCAAGTCGCCACCGGGAATGACAATCATCTCGGCCTGCGCATTTACGGCGAAAAAGCCGGCCTGGCGTGGTGCCAGGAACGCGCCAACGAATTAACGTTTACGCCGCTCGGCGAGCCCCCGCGCACCATCGCGCGCAACGGCGCCGGCTCGCTTCCCGTCGCCGCGCACGCCAGCCGCCTGCCCTCGGGTCATCCCGAAGGCTACCTTGAAGGCTTCGCGCAGCTGTACACGGACCTCGCCGAACAGATTCACGCGCGACTCGAAAACCGTGCACCCGACCCCGCCGCGCTTCTCGTCCCCGGCATTCGCGAAGGCGTCGAAGGGTTGCGCTTCATCACCGCGGTGCTGGCCTCCTCGCAAGACAATTCCGCGTGGACCGCGCTCTGAGCGATCCCGGGCCAATGCCTGAAAAAATGTCGGAAAAACTTTCCGAGAAAAGTTCTGAAAACAAATCTGAAAAGAGTTCTGGGGATGGGCTGGCGGCGTTTCGGCATCGGGACTTTTCGCTTTTCCAGTTGTCGCGATTTTTTATAATTATTGCGTCGGAAATGCAGTCGGTGGCGATTGGCTGGCAGATTTTCGCCACTACGAAGCGGGCGCTCGATCTGGGACTTGTTGGGCTGGCGCAATTCCTTCCGAGTATTTTGTTGTTTCTTCTTTCCGGGCACGTGGCCGATCGGTTCGATCGAAAAAAAGTTGTGGTGCTGTGCTATGTGGGATTTGCGGTTTGCTCAGCACTGTTTTTGCTGATTGCGTGGCGGCACATCTCCAGCGTCGCGCCAATTTATTCTGTGTTGATTCTGTTGGGCGTGGTGCGCTCGTTCAACGGTCCAGTGACGCGTGCGATTTTGCCGCAACTCGTTCCGGAAGAAGATTTTCAAACCGCGGTGGCGTGGAATTCCACAATCTTTCAGGGCGGTACAATTTTAGGTCCAGCGATTGGCGGCTTGGCGTACGGAATTTTTCGCGGTCCTTCAGTGGTTTACGCGATGGCCGTGGTGATCGCGCTGGCGGCCGCGGTATCTACGCTGATGATTCGAGCCGAGCAAGCGGAGCGAAAGCGTGAGCCGGCGACGCTATCTACCGTGCTCGTGGGCATTAAATATATTTGGGCAAAGAAATTAATTCTGGGGTCGATTTCGCTGGATCTTTTTGCGGTTTTGCTGGGCGGCGCGGTGGCACTGCTGCCGGTGTATGCGCAGGATATTTTGCGCACTGGTCCGCTGGGGCTGGGATTGCTGCGCAGTGCGCCGGGAGTTGGGGCAGCGTTTATGGCGGTGTTGCTCGCGTATCGGCCGTTGCGACGGCGGGCGGGCGCGACGATGCTGTGGTGCGTGGCGGGATTTGGGGTGTTTACGATTTTGTTTGGCGCGTCGCACAGTTTGGTTTTGTCGATGGTTGCGTTGGCGCTGGTTGGGGCCACGGATATGGTCAGCGTGGTGGTGCGCGGGACGCTGATTCAGATTGCCACGCCGGATGAAATGCGCGGGCGGGTGAATGCCGTGGACATGATTTTTATTGGGGCCAGCAATCAGCTGGGGCAGTTTGAGTCTGGGGTTACCGCACAATGGTTTGGGACCGTGCCAGCGGTGATCTTGGGTGGGGTTGGGACGCTCGTGGTTACGGCGCTGTGGGCGTGGGGATTTCCGGAGTTGCGGAATGCGGACAAGTTGATTGCGAGCGAGACGTGAACGCAACGTCAGAAGCGTAAAAATAACGCAGAGGCGCAGAGAACGCGGAGTTAGGCAGAGAACGTGGCAAGAAAGCGACCGCCTCAGAAGGCGGCCGCTACAAAGGCCATTCGGTAACGTGCGGCGGCTACGGTTGCACTAGTGGTTTTTGCGGGGGCTTTAGTGGGGATGGGGCGATCGGCAGGACGCCGGCTGGCGCTACGCCGGAGGCCAGGCTGCTGGCTAGCGCGGTCTTTACGGAGGCGGGGACTTTGTCGGCGTTTTTTACTAGGACGCTGACCTGCCAGATTTGCGTCTCGTTGAGCTGACTTTTGAAGCCGGGCATGCCGGTCATGCGGATGCCGTTTTCAACTTTCCAGTAGGTTTCCCAGGCTTCGTCGTCGGTGACGCCGACGCCTTGCCAGAGTTGCGGGGGCTTCGGAAACATTCCGGTGGCGATGGCGGTCTTGGGTTCGCCGGGCAAGCCGTGGCAGACGGCGCAATTCTGTTTGTAGATTTCGGCGCCAGCGAGGAAGTTCGGCTCGTCGGCGGGGGTGGGCGATTCAGGATGCGGGAGTTTGTCCAGGTAGGCGTCCAATGCGATGTGCGCGTATCTGCGTTCCATGGGCATGGGCGGGGCGCTGACGGCGACCGGCGCCTGGCCGGTAGCAAAGTACAGATGGATGGCGGCGCCGACGAGCAAAAATCCTATGATGATTCCGAGAATCAGACCCTTGAACATTGCTCCTCCACCGATAGTGAATTGGGCGAGAGTAAATTTGGCCGGCGAATCGTTCTTCCCGCGCCACGCTGAACGCGTTCCCGGGACAGTTTAATGGGGTTTGGCCCATTTGTGCACCAGCGAAATTGTGGCCATGCGGAGCGGCATTTTACCCATATTGGTTTATAGCTCGAGAAAAAGCCCGACTAAAGTAACCTTTGTATAGGGTGAGCCGTCTTATTGTAAGAGAAGGCGGAGCTATCGGCGGCCAGCAGGTTCGGCGCTATTTGCAAACGGCACGTTCGCCGCGGTTTGCCACGAAATTCACGTTTTCCACAGCGGCATTCATTCAGGACAGGAGCAAAGTGCATGGGTCAGTTCAGTCCCGCGGAGGTTTCTAAACCGGAGGTGCGCAGCGCGCCCACCGATCACGCGCCAAAGAGCAATTGGTGGATTTGGGTGGTTGTGGTGGTGCTGATCGTG
>JBEKVU010000205.1:0-7365 GCA_049513775.1 Candidatus Acidiferrum sp. | reverse complement strand
TGAGACGCAACCGCCCCGCGCGGAAGCCCCTTCCCGGCTGAGCATTCTGCTGCGCCGCCGCAACCGCAGTGTCGCGCGCGGTTTCTGATCTTACTGCAAGCTAAATTTCCTCAAACTTTTTGTCTCCCACCTGCGTATTCTAGATAGCAGCGATTCTCGATGAAGCAGTAGAGCGGATTCCATGCGATTAAATGTAGAGGCTTTGTCCAAAAACTATCGCGGGGGTGTGCACGCGTTGCGTGAGGTGCAACTCTCGCTCGCGCCTGGGGTGCTGGGCTTGCTAGGCCCCAACGGCGCCGGCAAATCGACGTTGATGCGCATCCTAGCGACGATTACGCGGCCGACGGCGGGACGCGTGCTTTGGAACGGCGTGGACATCGCGCACAAACCGGATGGATTGCGCGAAGTGCTCGGCTACTTGCCGCAGGACTTCGGCGTATATCCAAACTTGAACGCCATAGAGTTTCTTGAATATCTCGCCGCAGTCAAAGGGCTCGATAGCAACGCCGCCCACAAGCGCATTGCGGAACTGCTCGACTTGGTGAACCTGACCGCCGCGGCCAAGCGTCCGCTTGGCGGATACTCCGGCGGCATGCGGCAACGCGTTGGCATCGCGCAGGCGTTGCTCAACGATCCGCAACTACTGATTGTGGACGAGCCGACGGCGGGGCTCGATCCGGAAGAGCGGCTGCGTTTTCGCAACCTGCTCTCGGAACTCTCCGGCGAACGCATCGTGATCCTTTCCACGCACATCGTTTCGGATATTGAAGCGGTGGCTTCGGGGATCGCAATTTTGGCGCAAGGTGAGTTGCTGGCACACGGCGCGCCAGAGGAATTATTGGCGAAGCTGGCTGGGCGGGTTTGGGAAGTGGTGACGAGCAGCGCGGACCTCCCGACGCTGCGGCGCAAGCATCTGGTGAGCAGCACGGCGCACCGCGCGGATGGCGTTCATGCGCGAGTGGTGGCGAATGTCGCTCCGAAGGCGGATGCCCGGCAAGTCGAGCCCACGCTGGAAGATGTTTATCTGGATGCGTTGACGAAACAACGCAGGGGAGAGCGTGCGGCGGCGGAAACGGACAGGCCGGCGCCTCCTGTGTCGCAAGGGAGCGATACGGTCGCTGCGGCGCGAGGGTCGGTGGCATGAAGACGTGGCGCGTTATTTTCGGGCTGGCGCGCGCGGATTTTCTCGAGCGGGTGCGGCGCTACAGTTTTTTTCTGACGATGATGTTCGCGCTGGGGCTCGGATACGGCGCGGCCACCGGCAGAATTTCTGTGAACATGGAGGGCTATCGCGGGGTGTATACGTCGGCGTGGATCGGGTCGCTGGTGGCGCTGATTACCACGTGCTTTGTAACGCTGGTCGGTTTTTACGTTATTAAAAGCTCAGTAGACCGCGACCGGCAGACGGGCGTAGGGCAGATTCTGGCAGCGACGCCGATGTCCAAGACAAGCTATTCCTTGGGCAAATTCTTGAGTAACTTTGGCGTGCTGTCGGCGATGGTCGTTGTGCTCGCGATTTGCGCGCTGGGGATGCAGATTTTTGCGGGTGAAGACCGGCACATCGACGCGGTAGCGCTGTTGACGCCGTTTGTGCTGGTGGCATTGCCGGCGATGGCGCTGACCGCCGCGATTGCCGTGCTGTTCGAGATGCTGCCGATATTACGCAGCGGCGCGGGGAACGTGATCTGGTTTTTTACGTGGGTGTTTGGCGGGCTGGCGCTGTCCGATCTGTCCGGCAAGGCCTGGCTGGATCCGATGGGTTTCGGCGTGGTGTCGCACAGCATGATGGCGGCGGCGCGGGAAGTTATTCCGGGCTACAAGAGTGGCTTTGCGCTGAATATTTCGCCTGATCGCGAGGAGTTGCTCAAGAGTCTGCGCTGGCATGGGGTGGATTGGACAGCTCAGAGTGTAGGGCTGCGCATAGCGTGGTTTGGCTTTGCAATTGTGCTGTCGTTACTGGCGGCGATTTTCTTTGACCGCTTCGATGGTTCGCGAGGGCTGAATTTTCCGCTGCGGCGAGGGCGCGGAGCAAAGTTTGCGGTCGCAGAGAACGGGAGTGGCGGCGAGGCAGCCGTTTCTGGAGCGAACCTTTCTTCGGCAATGGGCCTGTCCGCGGTAGCCGCGATTGGGAGCGCTGGCGAGCGACAACTGCACCTCTCGGCGTTGCCTGTCACCCGGCGAGGCGCCGGAAGATTTGCGGCTTTTGCGCGAGTATTTGCAGCGGAGTTGCGGTTGGCGCTGCAGGGGCAACGCTGGTGGTGGTATGTGGTGGCGGCCGGCTTGCTGATTGCGGAATTCTCTTCGCCGCTGGCGGCTGCGCGGGGGCCGCTGCTTGGCGTGGCGTGGATTTGGCCGGTGCTGATTTGGTCGGCGATGGGTGCACGGGAGACGCGGTTTGCAACGCGCGGCTTGCTGTTTGCCTCGTCGGGGATTCTGGCACGGCAACTGCCTGCTTGCTTCCTGGCCGGTGTAGCGGTGGCGGCGATCACCGGTGCTGGCGTTGGGGTGCGACTGTTCATCGCAGGGCAGCGCGGGGATTTTGCGGCGTGGGCAGCAGGTGCGTTGTTTTTGCCGGCACTGGCGATGAGCTTGGGCGTGATTTCGGGTTCCGGCAAAGCGTTTGAAGCGCTGCTGACGGCGCTGTGCTATGTGGGCCCGCTGAACCACACACCGGGACTCGACTATACCGGGGCCGCGAATGGCGCCGCGACGCTGCGGTATGCGGTGATTTACGTGGCGATGAGCGCCGCGCTGCTGGCGGTGACCTTTCTGGCGCGGGCGCGCCAGCTGCGCCAGAACTGACGGAGCACTGAGAAATCCACAGAAGAAGCACACCACTATATGTAGTAGGCCTTTTCTCTTGACACCAACGACCGAAGCGCGCCAGAATGCGCGGCAGCAAGTGGGCCCTTGCAGCCATCCATGGGGAGCCGACCGTGACGCGCAGCCCTGCGCGAGCGGAAGGCGGGACGGTTCTCAGGAGAAATCGCCGATGCAATATTTGCCGGGCTTCACGGTGCAGTGTATCAACGTGGCTTGCGAGGCGCGGGGACACTGGATGCGCGCCGATGTTACGGCGCCGATCGGCAACGACGGAAGATGCCCGTGTTGCGGGGAGCCGTTGCGGAACGTTCCGCCGCCGCTGGGCCCGCGTTTTCGCATGCGGCCTCGGGCGTTGACGGCGCGTCCGCCGCTTCGCCCTCGTCCACGTTAGATCAAAGTGAGTGTTTGAATTTGTGAAAGCTTGAGTGCGCCCGCCATTTGCGTTGGCGGGACTTAAGCGGATCTACGAGTTTTCGACCAACCCTTTTTCCACCATCTCTTCGTCGCTTAGCCACAGATCCGGAATATTTGCCGAGCCCAGGCGCAAAATATCTTCCAGCGCGCCGCGTACTTCGGCCACGCGAAAGTCGACCCCGATACGCTCGAGTAATTCAATCAGGGAGTGCGCGCTTTCCGCCAGCGCCGGCTTCGGGCGCGCGCCTGGCGCGTCGATACGATGATAGGTGATGACGTAAAGCGCCGTAGGCCCGGAGCCGTGGCGTTCGATGTGCAAAAATCCCCGCGCTTTTGGCGGCGCTGAGGTGAGCTGCGGTGCGGTTCCCAATCCCGAAGAAAGTGCGCTCATCGCTTCCTATTTGTGCAGAATTCAAAAGCTTAGGGAGGAGCGTTTCGCCCCTCCCTAAGCTCTAAAACATTTCCTCAACTGCAGCCGCTGGTGCTGCCGCAATTTTCGCACTTGTAGCAAGCGCCATTCGGCACCATCAACATGCCGCACTCGCTGCAGGTCGGCGCGCCTTCGTGCGCATTACTTGGCGAATTCGAGCCGGAGACATTGGCGTGGCGGGCCACCGAAGACATGGCCATGATCGCCGGAGAAGTTGCCGGCGGCGCCGATAGCGCTAGCGCACTCGTTCCCGCCACGGCTTCTGGCGCTGAGGCGTTCAGCTTCAAATAATCGGCCGAGATAAACCGTCCGCCCAGCCAACGCGCCAGATAATCCAGCACCGAAGAAACAAAACGAATATTCGGATTCGAAGTGATGCCGCTCGGTTCAAAGCGCGTGTTGACCAGCTTGTCCACCAGCACCTTGAGCGGCACGCCGTACTGCAATCCCATCGAGAGCGTCAGCGCCAAGCCGTCCATCACGCCCGAAAGCGTCGAACCTTCCTTGGACATCTTGATGAAGACTTCTCCGGGCCGTCCGTCTTCGTACATGCCGACGGTGACGTAGCCCTCGTGGCCGCCTACGCTGAACTTATGCGTGATGGACGCGCGCTCCACGGGCATTTTTTCGCGCTGCGCTCGGGCGAAAAGCTCGTGCTGGACAGGTTCAAAGAGTTGCGGAGCCGCGGGAACCGTCGCAGTTTTCTGTTCTTCCTTCTTGTCGCCCTTCTTGTCGTCGGCACCCCCGGCGTTGAGTGGCTGCGAGCGCTTGGAATTGTCGCGGTACACTGCAACGGCTTTCAGCCCCAACTTCCAGGACTCGATATAGGCGTTCGAGATGTCTTCGATCGTCGATTCTTCGGGCATGTTGATGGTCTTGCTGATCGCGCCGGAAAGGAATGGCTGAGCCGCCGCCATCATTTTTACGTGACCAGTCCAGGCGATGGAGCGTCCACCACCCGCCGGGGCCAGCGAGCAATCGAACACCGCCACGTGCGCGGGATTAAAGTTTGGCGCGCCTTCCACTTTGCCGTTCTTATCGATGTACGAGACGATTTCGCTGGCTTGCACCGGCGTATAGCCGAGCTTCAGGAGCGCCGCGGGCACGGTGCCGTTCACAATCTTGATGACGCCGCCGCCCACCAGCTTCTTGTATTTCACGCATGCCAAGTCCGGCTCGATGCCGGTGGTGTCGCAATCCATCATGAAGCCGATGGTGCCGGTCGGCGCCAGCACGGTGACCTGGGAATTTTTGTAGCCGTACTTTTCGCCATGCGCCAGCGCTTCGTCCCACGAACCCTGCGCGGCGAGGAACAGTTCGGACTGCACGTGCTCCGGCTTGATCCCGCGCACCGCGTCGCGATGCATGCGAATTACGTCCAGCATGGGCTCGCGATTCACGGCGTAGCCCGCGAACGGGCCCATCTCTTCCGCAATGCGTGCCGACTGCGCGTAGGCTTCGCCGCACATCAGCGCGGTAATGGCCGCAGCCATGTCCCGGCCTTCGTCGGAATCGTAGGGCAGCGCCATGGACATTAGCAGCGCGCCAAGATTGGCGTAACCGAGACCGAGCGGACGAAATTCATGCGAGTTCGCGGCGATCTTCTCGGTCGGGTAGCTGGCAAAATCCACCAGAATTTCCTGCGCGGTGATGGTCACATCGACGGCGTTCTTGAACGCCGGCACATCGAAATCTCCGCTGCTGTTCACATACTTCATCAAATTCAGCGACGCCAGGTTGCACGCCGTATCGTCCAGGAACATATATTCCGAGCAAGGGTTGCTGGCGTTAATGCGCGCGGTGTTCTTGCAGGTGTGCCAGTTGTTTATGGTGCTGTCGTACTGCATGCCGGGATCACCGCAGTGCCACGTGGAATCGGCAATCTTGTACATCAGGTCGCGCGCGCGCAGTTTTTCGTTGGGCTGCCCGTCGAGCACTGTCTTGGTCCACCAATCCTTGTCGTCCACCACGGCGCGCATGAAGCTGTCGTTCACGCGCACGGAGTGATTGGCGTTCTGAAAGAAGATCGAGCTGTAAGCATCGCCGTCAATCGAAGAGTCATAGCCGTTGGCGATCAGCACCTGCGCTTTCTTCTCTTCCTTCACCTTGCACTCGATAAACTCCACGATGTCCGGATGATCGATATCCAGAATCACCATTTTGGCGGCACGCCGCGTTTTGCCGCCGCTCTTGATCACGCCAGCGAAGGCGTCGAAGCCCTTCATGAAACTCACCGGCCCGGAAGCGATACCGCCGCCAGAGAGAGTTTCTTTGCTGCCGCGCAATGTGGAGAAATTCGTGCCCGTTCCCGAGCCCCACTTGAACAGCATGCCTTCTGTACGCGTCAACCCCATGATCGATTCCATGGTGTCGCTCACGGAATTGATGAAGCACGCCGAGCATTGCGGTTTGGGCTGTACGCCCACGTTGAACCACACCGGCGAGTTGAAGGCCATCTTCTGTTCGACGAGCAAGTGCGTCAGTTCGTCGCGAAAGGCGTCCCGCGAAGCGGTGTCCGCGAAGTAGCCGCCCTGTTCGCCCCAGCGCACCACGGTGTTCACCACGCGCCCGATCAATTGCCGCACCGAGCCTTCGCGTTCCGCGCTGCCCGGCTTGCCGTGAAAATACTTGCTGGCCACGATGTTGGTCGCGGTCTGCGACCAGTTTTTCGGCACTTCGATATCGTCCTGGCGGAAAATCGTCACGCCTTTTTCGTTGCCGATCAGCGCGGTGCGCTTTTCCCATTCCACCTCGTCAAATGGCGAAATCTTGCCGTTCGTGAAGTAGCGCTCAAACACCAGTCCCTTGTGCGCCGTTTTCGTTTCTCCGCTCTTTGGAGTTTTCGGTTCCGTGCTCATTGCTTCCGTTGCTTCCGGCCTCGTTCCCGTCTCGAGCGATGCGCCGTTCAACGCCTGCTTCACTGTCGCCATGTTCTTCCTCCAACCGCTTGATGGCTTCCTCCTTGAAGAAAGCCCTGCTGCTCTTGCTACCTTAGCTTTATGCGTCTGCTACCGCGTTTACGGCCCTCTGGGCTCTGCCGAGCGCTAGGCTCGAATCTCGTGAACTGCTGATGACTCCAACGTTCCCCTGCCGGCATCCCTAAGATTAGATGACAAAACCGCCCAGGTCGCTCTCCCCAACGCTCCTGCAAGCGACGTGGGCTGAATACCTTGCGGAACAATTCGCCAATGCTCTGCTCTCGGCTGATGAAGTGAAATAAATCACGCAGCCTGAATGCAAGCTTCGCACCCCTAAAATACGGGCGCTTAGCAGATCGTTCACGCTCGATTTTTTCGCTTAAAACCCGGCTTGCTTCGTGGGTCTCAGTGCGCGGACCGAGGACTGCTCATCCCCGATTCGGTCCGCTCTGGCGCTTCCACGTGCCCCGAATCTGGAATCGAAGTATCAACGGATGTAAATTTCCTGTCAAGAGAAAAACGCTAAATGTCGTCGCAAAATTTCCAAGGTGTCTATTTGTAGTGGTACCTTTGCACCGCGGACACATTTGCGGCGCACGTTTTTTGCATTCCATATCGTCAGGAAAGCGTCGCGCATCTAATTCATCATGAATCAGTTCCGAAATTTTGCGGCGGTGTTTTTGCTGGCGTTTTTTTCCACGCAAAGCTTTCCACAGATTCCCTCAGCCCCGCCCGATCTGCAATCCGCTTACGCGGAAAAAATTAGCATCGAGGGAATCC
>JBEKVU010000204.1:0-7371 GCA_049513775.1 Candidatus Acidiferrum sp. | reverse complement strand
TCCCAAAAAATCGTAGTGATACCGGGCATTCAGACGCACCTCAAGCTTTCACGGCCTGACGCAGCCGTTTAGGACTACGAGATAGTGAAGATAGCGCCGGGCCATGTCAAGGGAACGAATTTGGACCAAGGCGCCACTAGAGCCGCCACCAAAAGCCATGATAAGCCGTCAAAGCCACCAGAAGATTGATGTTTGCTGCCCGCGGCGGGGTGTATTCTTTTGCGAGCTATCGCGAGTGAGTGAGGTGCGAGCATGCCGATACGCGATTTAGCTTTTGCCGGGCGGACGCTGCGAAAGAGTCCGGTCTTCGCGCTGACCGGGATTCTGACCATTGCTCTTGGCGTTGGCGCCAGCACGGCAATCTTCAGCGTCGCCAATGCGGTGCTCTTCCGGCCGCTGCCCTACAAAGATCCCGACCGGCTCGCCATCATCATCAGCGACATGCGCAAGCGCAACGTGCGCGATTTTCCGCTTTCGAACGAAGACTACGTCGATCTGCGCAATGGAACGAAGAAGGTGTTTGAAGACATGGCCGGCGTCTTTACCATTCGTTTCGTGGCGCCGCGCGAAGATGGAACGCCGGAGCAGATCAACCTGGGCATCGCCACCGCGAATTTCTTTCGCCTGGTAGGCGCCAAAATCGCGCTCGGCCGCGATTTCACGGAGGCCGACGGATTGCCCCAACCAGAGCCGCCAACTGGGAAGGCCCAGCCGGCAACTCCACCCCCGCCGCAGCTTCCCGTGATGGCGATTCTCAGCCACGAATATTTCCAGCGCCGCTACGGCGGAAATCCGGAGGTGCTTGGGGAGATCACGCACAACGGTCCTGTGACCGTGCAGATCGTGGGCGTGCTAGCGCCCCATTTCCGACTATATTTTCCGCCCGCGCAGGACACCGAAGCTGCTCCGGAAATGTGGGTGGCCAACCGGCTGAACTACGACCATGCCGATCGCAAAGAGGTTTCGATCCACGCCGTGGGCCGGCTGAAAGACGGCGTATCCATCGAACAAGCGCAAGCTGCATCCGACAACGTCGCCGCGGACTTGCGAAAGAACTTTCCCATCATGGACACCGCGGGCTTTGCGATTCGCCTAGAGCCGATGCGCAAGCATCTGGTGGATGAAGTTCGCCCCGCGATTCTGGCGTTGATGGGCGCGGTGATTTTTCTGCTGCTGATTGCGTGCGCCAACGTGTCCAATCTTTTGCTGGTGCGGGCCTCGCTGCGGGAACGCGAACTGGCTGTGCGCGCGGCCATCGGCGCAACGTGGTGGGACTTGGCGCAGCAAATGCTCGCTGAGGCATTGGTTCTGGCAACCATTGGCGCGGCGATGGGACTCGCTCTGGCGTGGATGGGCATTCGCGAGCTGCAGGCGCTGGCACCGGAAAATCTGCCGCGGCTTGACGCCGTGCGCATCGATGGCAGCGTGCTGGCGTTTACGGCGCTCGCCGGACTATTGGCGGCGGCAATTTTCGGCATGGCGACGGCGTGGCGTGCGGCGCGCCCGAATGTGATCGGCGCACTGCGCGGCAGCAGCCGCAACGAAGGACTGGCCAGCGGAGGAGTATTGCGCAAGTTGGTGGTGGTGGCGGAGGTCGCGCTTTCCTTCGTGCTACTCATCGGCTCCGGGCTAATGTTTCGCAGCTTTCTGGAACTGCAGCGCATCGATCCGGGCTTTGAGCCGCGCGGCTTGCTGACCTTTCAGATTTTAGGCGCGCTTGATAAGGAGAAACCCGAAGAACGGGCCGCCGAGATGCGGCAAATTCACGACCGCTTGCAAGGTATCAGCGGCGTGCAGAGCGTGACCGCGGCATCGCCCTTTCCGCTTGCCGGCGGCTTCAGCCCGATACGCTGGGGAAACGAAGACGCGCTCGCTGACGCCAGCAAATTTCAGGCCGTGGATTTTCAGGTGGTGCTTCCGGGATATTTCGAGACCATGCGCACACCGCTGCTGGCGGGCCGCACGTTCACGGAAGCGGACAATCAGAAAACCCGCAACGTGGTGCTGATCGATCAAGTGCTCGCCGGCAAAGCCTTCCCCGGGCAATCCGCTGTTGGCAAGCGCATCCTGATTCGCGTTCGAACGCCGGAACCGGAGTGGGTGGAAGTGATCGGAGTTGTGAAACATCAGCGCGATGAATCGCTGGCGGTGGCGGGACGTGAACAAATTTATTTTACGGACGCGTTCCTGGATTCGGGTTTCGCGCGGCAGTGGGCGGTGCGCACTACTGGCGACCCCGCGAGCTTTAGCGCCGATGTTCGCGCGGCGGTGAAGGAAATGGATGCGCATTTCTCGGTGTCCGAGATGCGTACAATGGACACTCTCATGCTGCAAGCGCAGGCCGGCACACGCTTTTCGCTGCTGCTCATTGGCCTGTTTGCGGTGGTCGCCGGGCTGCTCGCCGGCGTGGGGCTGTACGGCGTGCTTTCCACCGTGGTGCGCCAGCGCACGGCGGAAATCGGCGTGCGCATGGCGCTGGGCGCGGGCCCAGGGAAAATCTTCAACTTGATCGTAGGTCAAGGGCTGCGGCTTACCGCCGCCGGAATCGTGCTGGGATTGCTGAGCGCTCTGGCGCTCACACGTGCCATGACCACTATGCTGGTGGGCGTCTCGCCCACAGATCCCGCGACGTTCGCCAGCATCGCGGTCGTCTTTTTCGCGATCGCGACACTGGCCGCGTGGCTGCCGGCGCGGCGCGCCGCCGGCCTCGATCCCACGGTTGCGTTGCGCCAGGAATAATCGGCGTAACATTTCGCTCGCGCCAAAAGCGTGCAAAGTTCTTCGCCCCGCGTGCGACCTATTTCATATTTCATATTTCCATCGCGGCTCCGCAAGTATAGAGCTTTGCGGACAGCGCGCAGTCGCCTAAAGCGGTGCTCCGGTGCTTGTTTCTGCTAACTTTGCGTGTTTTAAAACGTCTTAACGTAGGAGACCAGAAGATGGAGGTCTTGTGCGCCCGCCCTACGTTCTTTTCATCACTCTCGCTGCCACCAGCATCCCTTTCGCCTACCCGCCTTCAAATGTATCGGGCACCATGCGTGTTAGGCCAGTCAGCGCTCACGCGGCTGACGCTTCACGGGCGAGCTCGCTGACCGCGGCATCGCCCATGCTCGAGCCGCGCTCCGGGCACACCGCGACGCTCTTGCCGAACGGCAAAGTGCTGATCGCCGGAGGCATGCGCCGCAATCAGGATTTCTATCGGTCCGCAGAATTGTATGATCCGGCCGCTGGAACATTTCAGGCCACCGGCGCGATGGCCGTCGGACGCGTGGGTCCGGCGGCGGTTTTGCTGCGCACTGGCAAAGTGCTCGTTGTCGGAGGATATGTCGGTCACGGCGCGACCGACTCGGCCGAAATCTACGATCCCGCAGCCGGGCAATTTACCTCCGCCGGTAAAATGACCACCCTGCGCGGCCGACCGAGTATCACGCTGCTGCCCAGCGGGGACGTGCTGATCGCAGGTGGTGCGGATCGCGATGCTCCCGGCGGCGTCGCTTCCGCGGAAGTTTATCGCGCGGCCGATGGTACGTTCGTGCCCGTGGGTACAATGCACGAAGCGCGCATCGCGCAAACCGCCACGCTGCTCAAGGATGGCCGCGTGCTGATTGCGGGCGGGCGCGGCGATAGCGGTGTAACGGCCAGCGCCGAAATTTACGATCCCGGCACGAAGCATTTCACGCTCACGGGAAGCATGCTGACGGCGCGTTACAATCATTCGGCTGGATTGTTACCCGATGGCCGCGTGCTAATTGCCGGTGGCTCGGATGCGCGCGATTGGCACGGCCAGCTAAGCAGCGCGGAAATTTATGACCCGCACACGGGAAAATTTAGCGCCACCACTTCTTTGAGCGACAGCCGCTTCAAGCTGCCGGAGGAAGCCGCACAACTCCCGTCAGGACAGTTGCTGATCGCCGGTGGAAGCACCACGGTCGAAATATACGATCCGCTCAGTGGCAAATTTTTGCTGGCGGCCGGACGAATGCACGACGCGCGCCATTTCATGACCGCAACCAAACTTTACGACGGCAGCGTCCTGCTCGCTGGTGGCTATCCGGACAACGATCAGGCCACGGCGGAGACGTGGATCTACCATCCCTGACTTGCTTTGATTCACTTTGATGGGCCCTCGTTGGCGCTAGTTGTAACGATTAGCGCTGCTGCGGAGTCTGAGCGGACTGCGCGCTCGACGCATCCTTGACCGCTACGAAGCCTTCGCGTTTCGCGTGAAAATCGCCGTCAACCAGCGCGGAGTATTCGGCGTCCTGCAAAAGCGCAACGTCCTTGCCGGAAGCCAAGGGCAGCACCGCGTCGCTTGAGGTATTCGACCAGCCGCTCGCTTCCTCATAGCAGCGCACCGGAAGTATCTCGCCATCGGCAAGGTGAATGGCCGTGAGGCTGACGGCGACTTTCCCGCCATGTCCAAACCGTTTTTTAGCTTCCGCTTCGGCGACTACGCCGCTGGCTTTGGCGCCTTTTGTAAGCACGGGAATTCCTTCGATCAAAATATCGTCGAGCACTTCGAATTCAACTGGGTCACCGACGTGCGCGGTGGCGGACGAGATGGTCTTCAAGAGCTTCACGTGGATCGGCGTATCTTTCAGCAGCGTAAATTCCTGGCTCACCACGCGCGCGGGCGCGGCGCCAGCATGTAGCGGCTCATCGTAAGGCGTGTGTTCGCGCTGCGGAGCCAGCGGTCCGGACGCCACCGCAGCGCCAGCAGGCGAATCTTTGAGCAACACGATATTCGAAGCCGGAACAAAACCGCTTTCGCCTTTAGCCGTGCGCACGCCAACGTATTTGTCGTCGTGGCTGGTGATTTGCACCAATGCCCCGCAAGGCAGCATAGCCCGCACTTCCATCGTGGCGAACGAACTGTACAGATAGACGTAGCCGTCGAGGCGCGCGCATTCAATGCGCCCAGTACTCTGCGCGCTGCTGCGCAGCGGCAAGAACAAACAAAAAATCACAGCAAAGCACATCGCGAACAGTTTCATCGAAACACCCTTTGGCCCAGTGTGTTTGTGTCTGGCTGGCTCCTCCATCCCAACGCAACGCAACCGCCCTGACAAGGGACTCACTGTCGGTACTTGCATAAAACGATACGAACTGATTCGCGACATCATCGCCGAGGCCGCGGTGGCTCGCCGTCAGTTTTTCGTCCGGCGAGTTGTGCCGGAAAAATCAATTGGATTAAGCTTGTCCGCGATGTCCGACGAAAAAGCTGGCGCGAGCTCCGAGATCCTCGTCAGGAGTTCGTGGACGCCGCGCCTACTGATGGGGCTCGCGACACTGGTAACCGTGCTGGTTTTCGTGAATATTGTTGGCGCGCTCTTTCCAACAATTCCGGGAGTCGGCGTGCTCGGAACGCTACTGGAATCCTTCGTTTCTTTGCACATCGTTATCGCCGGAGTATTCGGAATCTTGCTAGCACTCGCCGCGCGGAAAGCAGGCGGAAGCCGCCTTGCGGAGCACCTAGCGGAAATCGCGATGATCGCCACCGCGGCTTCTACCGTTCCACTGGCGACCATCGCGGGCACAGCGCGCGGCTACGACACGCCAATTTCCTGGACCGATCATTTGCGCATCATGGGACGCGCCCCCGCGGTTCCCGAGCACCCAAACCAAACCGTGGCATTTGCAACCATCGAAGGAAAAACTCTTTACGTCGACATTTATTTGCCCGCTCACCCACCCACTGGTTTGTCCGCACCCGTCTTGATGATGCACGGTGGCGGCTACATTCACGGCCACCGCAGCATGCTGAACCGCTGGGATCGCTGGCTGGCGGAACGCGGCTACACCGTCTTTGATATCGACTATCGCTTAGCCCCGCCGCCCACCTGGAATCAGGCCGCGCAGGACGCCGCATGCGCCATGGCGTGGATTGCCGCCAACGCCGCAGCCTATGACGTCGATCCGAAACGCATGCTCGTCGCCGGCCAATCCGCTGGCGCGGGCCTCGCGCTGCAAGTCGCGTACGGACTCGGCGATGGCACCGTTACGTCCAGCTGCGGAGGCTTGGCTCCGCAACCCGCCGCGGTTTTCGCGCTCTATCCGCCGGACGATTTTGCACTCGGCTGGAACACCAACGCCAGGCTCGGCCCGTCAGAAGCACGCATTTTTTTGCGCGACTACATTGGAGGTTCGCCACAGGATTTTCCCGATCGCTATCGCGCCGTTTCCGCGATCGATCATGTCCGCGCCGGTTTGCCGCCCATGCTGATCGTGTCCGGCGATCACGATCACCTGGTTCCCTATCAGGGGCATCTCGAACTCGTCGAAAAACTAAATCGAGTTCGCGTGCACAACACTCTCATCACCATACCGTACGGCGAGCACGCCTTCGACCTAGCCTGGGGCAGTCTCGGCGCGCAGCTGACACGCCACGCTCTCGAACATTTCTTGCAACAGTATTTACCCGAGAGCACCCCGCAGTAGCAAAACCGGATCCACACGTCGCAAATATCTAAGAAGCCGGGCGCGGCCGTTTCCGCAGCGTCAGACCTGCGAGCCAACTCACCAGCGGCGACGCCAGCAAGCCTGCATAGAACCAGTGAATATCGATGAAGACGGCAAACGTTGTGATACCGAATGCGAAGGACATGAAGAAAGCTTCGGCGGCCAGCCCGCTCGCCCAATCGGGCCTGCTAGTCCCGGCGGGAATGCGCGCACGAATCGCCGGCCACAGGCGCGGCACCGCTTTCAGGAACGCGCGATAGCTTTCCCCTTGCTCCGCCGCCAAGGCCGCCTCTTCCCGCCCGATCAGCCGGTAGCAAAAGAGGGGAATACCGATCACTACGATCGGGCACCCAGCAATGGGCAAGAAAAAGCTCATGGCCCACGCCATCAACACGTTCCCGAAGTAAAGCGGATTGCGCACGTGCCGGTACGGACCATCCGCATGCAAAATTTCGCTGTGCACCGCGTGGTCGTGCACCACTTCGCGGCTCAGGTACGCCGAGCCCCAAATGCGAAAAAACAGCGCCGCAAACATAAGCAGCGCCGCCACGCCAAAAACAATGTGCAGCGCATAAATCTCTTCCATCGGAACGGAAGCCGCGAGGCGATCCGCAAGCCGGGATCCGATAGGCGTGGCATCGACGCGATACAGCAGAAATGGCAAGCCGAAAATCAGCGCAAAAATCCACACCCGATTGCGAAACTCAAAGTCCGTAGCGCGCATCATCACCGAAGCCTTTCAGAAGGGTTTGCACCCCGGCAAGCTTTTCAACTAACTACCAAGCGCGATCAGCGCGCCGCCCGCAACGATCAGCGCGCCCCCCAGCAGCACGTGCAACGACGGCGTCTGCTTAAACGCCAGCCACGAAACAACCTGCGCGATCACAAAAAAGAAAACTACGTAGAGTCCCA
>JBEKVU010000203.1:0-7403 GCA_049513775.1 Candidatus Acidiferrum sp. | reverse complement strand
CAGATTCGCGATATTTGGGCATATCCGCGGTGGTGATGATCAAGTCCACGTCAGGAACCGCTTCCTCGCTACGCCAATACCCCACGTTGTTCTGCACCAGATAGATTCGTGCGCAGCCTTCGGTGACGCGATTGCCTCGAATCACCTCATGCAAATGCACGCGAACTTTTGCCCCGGTGTAGGGCATTGGAAGGTGGACGATCCCCGCATCTTTCTCGAGTCGCCGCCAGTGCCGCTCGTAGGCAAAGGCTTCTCCGCGCGCAATGCGCAGTGTGGTGAACAGTCCATATCCACAAATCAGGCCGCCCTGCCCAGGGGAAAGTCGAGCTTTCGCTATCGGGATCAGGCTGTCGCTATGGAAAATATTGTCGTGAATCACGTCCGCCTCTGCAGGTTGGCTTACTCTCGCATAATTATTGTAACGCACCTCCATGTCCTGTTGAGACTGCTGGGTGTATCGGTTGCAGAACTGTTCCGAGTGGTCTTGAACGAGGAGGAATTTCCATTGGGCGTAGCGGCAGTTTGAGCGAAAGAGTAAGATTCTGTTGGGGTTACAAGGAGTTGATCAAAAAAGCCAAGCTTAGACCCACCCCCCCCCGGGGCGTTTTTGGCAAAGAGTTTTTAGGGCTTACCAAAATACGAAGGATAGGAGGAATTGCGAATTGAAAAGAGTACTTAAGGGAGACGGCCACCTCGGTTTGGCGGAACCGACGCACGCTGATCCGCCGTGAGAGTTTCAGAGCTTACTCCTGCACCTCTCTTGAGATCCAGGCGGTGCTGGGGTAATGCATTGCGGCGAAAAGGTGTCTCTTTAAAACCCCTTCGTTCTTATTGACCGGCACCCGGGGTGCAACTTCGAGAAAAATCTGTCGGCCCTCGGCCCTATCACTCGACGTCCGTTACTTTGCCTTTGATGAACGTAATTTTGAGATCCTTGTAGATTAGGATTTGCTTGGTGCCCAGGTTCACGGTTTTTTGCGGATCGCCGAGCTGTGCTTTTACCTGCTCAACGGTCTGTCCCACGGTGATGTTTACCGGTTGGGCGGGCGCTGCTGGCTCGGGTGCCGCCTGCTGCCCGCCGCCCTGCTGTCCTTGGCCGCCTTGCGCGTCGCCGCCGCCTTGCTGCGATGAGTCGTTGTCGATGGTCAGGAGCTGGCTGATGGTGTTTTCCACGTCTGTGGGATTGGCGCTCTCCAGATAGCCCTTGGGAAATTGAAAGGTAATGGAGGCTTTGTAGTTGGCGGGCGTAGTCACGCCATTGCAGGTATCGCACTCGACGATCGCGAAAACAATTCTTTCGGCTTTGATGTTCACGTCCAGTTTCGTGATGTACACCCGCTCGCCTGCGGTCAGAAAGCGCGTGCTTACATTTTGCTTGAAGATTCCGGCCATCACGTTGGGAGAATGGACGGTGCCGTTTTCGTACTTGGTGGTGAGCACCCCCAGATCGGCCTGGGGAAAGGCCATTACGCCGCCCTTCTGCACCATCAGCACCGTGCCCGGTTGGGTGATTGTGAATCCCGTCGAATCCACGCCGGCCTTGGTCAGCGTGTATTGCGCGGTGAGCTCATCGCTCAACGACGCCACGGGCGCGAGTTGCGCGGAAACCCCGGAGCAGTATCCCATCGCGATAAGCAGGCCGACAACTATCCGGCAGGCAAGATGAGCTTTTCGATCCATGGCACAAACCCTCCTGGAGTGCACTCTAATACTAAGATTGAAGCTCGCTAACAATTCCTGGTTAAGTCTTTCTCGATGCGTCGCGAAAACGGGACGGTAGGGGCGTCTTCGCCGCTGTCCGTCCCGCATTTCTTCTGCCGTGCATAAGGTGCTTGGCTTAATTCTTCGGCGGCGCTCCGGCTTCCTGTTTGGCTTCGGCCTCCGCCTGATCGGCGTCTTTCTGCTGTTGCTGCAGTTGGGCTGCGGCGCTCGGATCCGGCGCTGGAGGCTGGCTGCCCGTCGTAGCGGTGTCCGGCGCGGCCGGCAAACCATTCTTGCCGGCGTTCTTGGCCAGGTTTTCCAGGCCCGCGTCGACCTGTTCGCGGAAGTGGTTGTGCATCTCCTGCAAGTCGTTCAGGTCCACCTGCGGAGTGGAGCCCACTTTGCAATCCGCCGTCTTGCCCGCGCGGACGCGCACGTGAACGCCATTGTCAGAGCCGGCATCTGCGTCAACGCGTTCAATCACGTCGCCAATGCTGAGCGTGCAGTCCGCCCCGTCATCCGTGCTCACGTCGAGGTCTGTGGAGACCACGAAGAGCTTGAAGTCCGGATCGAGCGCCGAGGGCTTTTCGTCCCCGGTGGCGGCTGGAGCTGCAGTCGTTGAGGTTCCGGCGGCCGCCGCGTCCTTCTCTTTGGCGATTTCCGCTTTCACTTCCTCGGCGATCTGCTGCTTCAGTTCGGGGGTGAGTTTCACGGCGCTGACGGTATCGCTGGCCGGTTCAAACCCACCGCCGTATGCTAGTGCTCCGAGTTCTTCGACCGATGCTGAGCCGCTGGCTGCGGCATCGGCCTGCCCAGCCTCATAGGCGGCCTGCAAGCTCGCTCCGATCAAGTAGTCGGTGAGCCATAGTGACGCGTAGGGATAGACAGGATACGGTTGAAAGTACGCGCCATAGTAGCCGTACCAGGGTGCGCCGCCCCAACCCCATCCGTAGGCCACCGGAGTCGCCCAGGGGTTATAAGCCCATCCGTAATACGCCGGGTGATAGTAATACGTTGGATAATAGCGATAGTAGTTCCCGCCGCGGTAACCAAAGCGCCCGTAGACCCGAGCATAACTCCGCCCGCCATACACATAGGTCCGCTGGTAATAAGAGCGCCCGCCGTACGTGCGATACGGACGTTCCGCGTATCCACCGCGTCGGCCGTTGCTCACAAAGCGCTGTCCGTTACGCTCGCTAACCACGCGGCGGTTTCCGCCTATGCCGCGATTGATGGTCATGCCGTGGCCCTGAATGGTGCGTACATTGCCGCGTTTATCGAGTCCCACGTTATTGCCGGACCTAGTTTGCACCGAACGCGAAACCGCTGGTGACCGCCCGGCACCGGCTCCCAGACTGTGCGGTGCAGCCGCTCCTCCAGGCTTCGCCCCAGCTGCTCCGCCGGCGCGCGCATTCGTGCTCGTGCCCGTTGTGCCGCGCCCTCCGGCCGCGCCTGTGGTTCCGGTCTTTGCGCCAGCAGCACCCGTCGTGCCACGGCCCCCGGCTGTTGCTCCGGTCGTTCCGCGTCCGGCTGTTGAGCCTGTCGCGCCGGTCGTTCCGCGTCCGCCCGTTGTTCCCGTCGCCCCGGTGGCCGGACGTCCGCCGGTTGCGCTTGGCGTCGGATGCGCGCCGGTCGCGCCCCCGCCTGTGGCCCCTGGCCGCGATGTCGGCGCGGATGCGGCGGGATGAGACGCTGGCGCCGGGGCTGCCTTCGGCGCGGGCGCTGCTTTCGGCGCCGGAGCGCTTGGCTTATTTTTCTGCGCAGACGCAATACATGGCGCAACAACGAGCAGCAGCAATGCCGGCAAAATTCTCAAAGCCGTGACTCCGGAATGGGCGAGTTTCATACCGTTCTCCTCAGCTTATGCAAACATTTCTCCCTGCGAGCGCAGGGGAGTAAATGTAAAAGAAATGAAACTAATGTAACGGGGCTCGTGCGGCGTGGGGACCCTTCACGTAGACCACCGGTCGCGGTAAAGATATTGACCTTTCCGGCCGTAGTCAACGAGATTTTCGCGCGCGTTCTGAGCTTCCTATTGGACTACGTGGTTCCCGCGCGAGCGGATCTGGGAATTTTTTATCGTCTACAGGCAAGCCATTGCGCTGATCGAACTTCGTTGACAAGACCGCACCGCTGCCCTAAGATTACAGTTTGTCTCTACAGGGAAAGGTGTGACCGTTGCAATGAGGACGTACGTAGCCAAGGGAGCGGAAGCGCAAGCGCTGAAGGAAGGCGCGGACTGGTTTGTGGTGGACGCCACCAACGTAGTGTTGGGCCGTCTGGCGACCAAGGTCGCCCGCATGTTGATGGGCAAGGATAAAGCCAGCTTTACGCCGTACCTGGATTCCGGTGACCACGTGGTGGTCATCAACGCCGACAAAATGCGCATGACCGGAAACAAGGTCGAGCAGAAGATGTATTATTCGCACAGCGGCTATCCTGGCGGACTGAAAGAAGTCCCTGCCAAGCGTCTCCGTCCGATTAAAGCGGACTGGATGATTCGCGAAGCGGTGCTTGGCATGCTGCCGAAGAACAAGCTGCGCGCGCGCCGCGCCAAGAAATTGCGCATCTATCGCGATGCAGCGGGCCTGGCCCGTCACGCGGGGCAGAAGCCGCAACCGGTAGCGATGTAGCTTTTCGGTGAGGCCGCCTGCGCGCAAGCAAGCGCAGCCGCCTGAGAGCAGTGGCAGGGGATTGTTGTTCTGGTGGGTCTTACAGCCTGCGGTACCAGTCTCCCAGCTTTTTCACAGGTTTTCTGCTTGCACGCCCGCAAGGGTGCACAGGCCTCGCTGCCTCGGAGGAATTTTCTTCCGTCCGAGCCAGCAGCGACCGCAGGATTCGCGCAAGGATTTTCGAGGAGGAACGTTGAGCACCACTGTTTCGCCACTACATGGCACCAAGGTTTGGATCATGGGCACCGGCCGCCGCAAAGAATCCGTGGCACGCGTATTTTTGCGCGCCGGGAGCGGCAAGTTCACCGTCAATGGCCGCACCACCGAACAATATTTCCCGAACCACGCGTGGAAGCATGACGCCACCGAAGCGCTCAAGTTCACCAGCCTCTCCGACCAGGTGGACGTGATGTGCACCGTGCATGGCGGCGGCGTGGGCGGGCAAGCTGGAGCCGTGCGCATGGGCTTGTCGCGTGCTATTTCGCGCTACAACCCGGAATTGCGTCCGGCGCTGCGCACGAACGGGTTTCTCACGCGCGATTCGCGCATGAAGGAGCGCAAGAAGTACGGACAAAAGGGCGCCCGCAAGCGCTTCCAGTTTACCAAGCGCTAATCGCGCCGGTGTTTGGTTTTCAGCTTTGCTCGCAAAGCTGACGCAAAAGTTTTGGAGCGGTTTTGCAAAGAGCGCTCCATCAGACCTCCAGCGGATTTTCGCAAGGGAGTCCGCTGAGATCACGGCCGGCAAGCTGCCGGCAAAAGGTTGTTCTTCAGAACGCCGGATTTCTAAAGCGTCCTGTCGAAAGCAGCTATCCTTAAAGGAGGAAACTTGGCAGTAGAAATCACCATGAAAGAGTTGCTGGAGGCCGGAGTTCACTTTGGCCACCAGACCCGTCGCTGGAATCCCAAGATGAAGGAATACATCTTTGGTGAACGCAACGGCATTCACATTATCGATCTGCAGAAAACACTGAAGATGTTTCGCGAAGCCAGCCGCTTTGTGAACGATCTTTCCGCGCAGGGCCGCACGGTGCTGTTCGTGGGCACGAAGCGCCAGGCGCAAGAAGCCGTGGCCGAAGAAGCCAGGCGCTGTGGCGCCTTCTTCGTGAATCACCGCTGGCTCGGTGGCACGCTCACCAATTGGGCCACGCTGCAAAAATCCATCAAGCGCCTGAAATTGCTCAAGGCCATGCACGAAGATGGACGCATCAACGATCTTTCGAAAAAAGAAAAAGCGCGCCTCGGCCGCGAAATGAAGCACCTGAATCAGAATCTCGAGGGCATTGAAAACATGGCCACGCTTCCCGACGCCATGTTTGTGATCGATTCCAACGCCGAAGAGATCGCGGTGAAGGAAGCGCGCCGGATGGGCGTGCCAGTGGTTTCCGTCGTGGATACCAATTGCGATCCCGACGTGGTCGACTGGATCATTCCCGGCAACGATGATGCCCTGCGCGCCATCCGCTTGTTTACTTCGAAAATTTCCGAGTCCGTGCTCGAGGGCCACAACACCTATCAGCAATCGCAGGTTGCGGATCAGAAGGCTGCGGCGGATCAGGCTTTGGTGGATGGCGTTGAATACGTCGATACCAGCGCCTACGAGCAATATGAGAAGCAGGAAGGCGACTTCGTCGAGGGCGTCGTGGAACTTCCCGCGGATGTTCCGGTCGAGCCTCCCGCCGAAGCCAGCACCGAGGCCGCACCCGAAGCCGCGCCTCCTGTCGAGGCCGCGCACTAAACGCATCGCGTCGCATCCAGAACCTCGCGGCCCGGCGCTGATTCGCAGCTTGAGCGCCGGGCCGATTTGTAAGCGATAGTCTTTTTGCGAAAAATCTTAAATACAGTGAGAAGAGAAGACAGCATGAGCACACAAACCGCCCCAGACAAAGGTCCCGTGAACATTCCCGCGCAGCTCGTAAAAGAATTGCGCGAACGCACCAACGCCGGCTTCGCAGACTGTCGCGCCGCGCTTGTTGAGGCCAACGGCGACCTTGAGAAAGCTATCAGCGTCCTGCGCAAGAAAGGTCAGGCCGCGGCTGCCAAGAAGGCCACGCGCGAAGCCACCGAGGGTCTGGTCGGCAGCTACATCCATGCCGGCGGAAAAATCGGCGTGCTTGTGGAAATCAATTGCGAGTCCGACTTCGTGGCTCGCACCGACGCCTTCCAGCAGCTTTCGCACGACATCGCCATGCATATCGCCGCGCTGGACCCGCGCTACGTGCGGCGCGAAGAAGTCACGCCCGAAATGCTCGAGAAAGAGCGCGAGATCTACAAAGCGCAAGCTCTGGCCACCGGCAAGCCAGAAGCCGTGGTGGAAAAAATCACCACGGGCAAAATGGAAAAATTCTACGAAGAGAATTGTCTCTATGAGCAGCACTACATCAAGGATGAAAGCGTCACCATCGGCGAAATGATCGCCCAGGCCATCAGCAAGCTGGGCGAGAACATTGCCATCCGCCGCTTCGTCCGCTTCAAGGTAGGCGAAGTCAGCGCCACTTCCTCGACCGAACCCAGCGCCGCTGCCTAAGCGTCGGCGAATGGCCTTTCTAGGGGCGCAGCGTGCTGCGCCCCAGCTTGGCAACACGTCTCCGCGGTATTTTGAACGCCTACGCCCGTCTCGCCCACTCGGCCGCCCCGAAACCTACCCACGGTCCCCGCTCATTTGTTACAATTCTCCGATTCACTTTCGGAGAGATATGGCCGCCACGACCGCCGCAAAAAGAACCAGCAAATCCAAACCCGCCAAAAACGGCAAGCTCGAGCCTCCCAAAAAATCCAAGCCCGTCTACCAGCGCATCCTCCTAAAACTTTCCGGTGAATCCTTTCAGGGCCCGGCAGGCTTCGGCATCCACGGCGACACCATTCGCGAAATCGCGCAAGAAGTAAAAGAAGTCCACGAACTAGGAGTGGAAATTGCCATCATGGTTGGCGGCGGCAACATTTTCCGCGGAGCGAGGCAAAAGGGTTTTGAGATCGACCGTGCCACCGGCGATTACATGGGAATGCTCGCCACGGTCATCAACGCCCTGGCCT
>JBEKVU010000202.1:0-7413 GCA_049513775.1 Candidatus Acidiferrum sp. | reverse complement strand
ATGCCCAGGTCGAAGAAGCTGTAGCTTCCCATCCCGTATCCGTTGAAACTCTTCACGCCGTTGGTCACTTTGAAAGCCGCCCAGCCATTTACACCGGGCGCTTCCATCCACGCCGCCTGGCTCGGCGGATCGTAAGGCATCTCATTCTGGAAGAAAATTTCTGTGCCGGCATTCCCGTTCCAGATCACCTGATATCTCTGGTAGTGCTCGATGAACAGGCCATACGCGGTTACATGATCGCCATTGACCACAAGACCCGTGTCCGCGGTGTTCACCGTCCAGCCCACGCCATTCCCGTGATCCGCCCGCCACGCCCAGATGTCGTCCAGAATCGTATAGTTGCTGTTCACCACCAAGCTGGTCGTGGCGCTGCCCGCCTCCGCGCCGCCGATCCTGAAAAATACATCCTGCACTGCCGGGGGATCGGAAGCATCGCTGTCGTCAGGTATCAGCCAGTGGTCGGGAAATCCAACTTCGAGCAGCGCTGGAGAATTCTTCGGTCCCGCATCGAAAATAATTCCTGAGATCAATACGCCCTTCGAGCTGAGTGCCTGCATGGAGAGATTGCCGTTCTGCGGAATCAGCGTCGGAAAACCGATGCCCAGCACGACGGTATCGGGCCTCGAAATCTCAATCGGGTGTTCCAGATTATAAATTCCCGGCGTCAAAATCAGGTTCCAGCCCAGCAGCAACGCCAAATTGATCGCCGCTACGCTATCGCCCGGTTGCGCAATGAAGAAGCGATCCAGGCCGATGGAACGCCCGGGCGTAGCACTCGTGGCCCAGGAAGCTCCCACGGAGTTGCGCTGCACCGCGGGAACAAAAACTCGGTAATTCCCGTCCGCGTCAACATACAAGTACGGCTCTTCACGAGTGACCGGGCTGGCGGCCAGCGTGGTGTACGGGCCGCCGCAAGACGCCTGCACCGGGTAACACTGCGCTGGCGCGCCCACCGTCCCGCTGAACACCTGGTTCCACACACCATTGGTCCACCCATCGAGATTGCTGTTTCGCACCACCCACTGCTGCTGGGTGCCGTTGACGATGGTGCTCCCAGTGAATTGCGAATCGGCAATAAACCCGCCGCTCGCGAAAGAGGGTTGCGTGCAGTAGTCATCCAGCGTAACCAGCCCGTTGACTTGCACCCGCCGCATCGGCGCAGCCTGCGAGACCGCCCAGAATTCCCCCGTTTGGCAGCCAAACGTAGGGTTGGTCACATTAATCGTCAGATTCGAAAGCGACCGCCAGAAGTTTTCGAGAGCCGTACAGTTCCCCGGGCCAAAGCACTGGTTATATACGTCGATCGAGCCGTTGATCACCACATCGCTCGGCGACTGCCCAAGACCCGCCACAGTGGTGTAATAGCCCACCTGAAAGTTAAGCGGACTCGCGCTGGATCCATAAGTTCCCGGCTCAAACAGCAGCGCATAGCGCTGCGTTCCGAACTGGTTCGACACCTGCGTGTTCGCCACCGCATCCACAGCCGCCTGAATCTCCGTAAGCGGCGTGCTGGGAGTAAAAACGTAAACATTCGGGCCGAAATTAGGTGGGGAGGATGAGGACTTGGCGGATAATGGCGCCGCAAAACACGCCACCAGCAGGACCGCAATGATCGTAAGACGACTCACAGTAAACCAGCATTCGACCACTTCTCCATATATGCGTTTCTGCATAATTACACCCCTTGGAACACACTAGCTAGTACTTACCCTCCAGCGCCAAAAGTCTACCCTCAACTCACACCGTCATACAAATGTTAAATTGTCAGCATTCAAAGTTTTACTGGCGGGATTCTCGCTGAGACGACGGCTAGCGGCCGCCTTCTGAGGCGGGCGCCTTGGCCGTGTCCGACGATGTTGCCGCCTCCCACGCCTTTGCCGGCCGTCCCACGCCTTTGTAAAGTGGCGCAGCATGCTGCGCGGTTTTGGGTTTGCCTGTCCCGGTAGATTGGGATGCGAGCACGTCTGAGTGACAGGATGTGAGGAAGGCTGCGCCGGTTCTTCCATATACAGTGCTTCTGGGCTCTGCAGTGGTGAATCTTTAGATTCGCATGCATCCTCAACTCGCATCTTCGATTCGCTTCTTCAACTCGCTTCAACAACAAACTAAGCACCTACACGTATCCCTTCATTGACAAAATCTCCAGCCGACGGCTACTGTCATCCGGGCCATATTCCCCTGCGGAATAGCGCCCAGGAATAAAATCCCCAACGCCCGAGCGACACTCTAAATCTATGACCACGCCGACCTCGCAGACTCCGCAGCCTACCGCGCCGCTAATCCGCAAGGTACGCAAAGCAGTCCTTCCCGCCGCTGGCCTCGGTACGCGCTTTTTACCCGCCACCAAGGCCCAACCCAAAGAAATGCTCACCGTCGTCGACAAACCGCAAATCCAATACGTGGTCGAAGAGTGCGTAGCCTCTGGCATCGAGCACATCATCATCGTTACCGGACGTGGCAAGAGTTCCATCGAAGACCATTTCGATCACGCCCCTTCGCTCGAACGTTTTCTACGGGAAAAAGGAAAATCCGCCGAAGCCGATATGGTGCGCCGCATCAGCGACATGGTGCAGGTCAGCTACACCCGCCAAAAAGAACCACTCGGCCTCGGTCACGCGGTTTTGGTAGCAAAGGATCTAGTAGGCGACGAACCGTTCGCGGTCCTGCTGGGAGACGTGCTCATCCCGGGCGAACACCCGGCCACCAAGCAGTTGATCGAGGTTTATGAGTCCACCGGCGTGGGCGCCATCGCCGTCGAAGAAGTGCCAAAAGATAAAACCCACCTCTACGGCATCGTGGACGGCGAACCAGCCCCGCAACCGCCATTCGGCGCGCGCCTCTTGCGCATCCGCGAACTCGTCGAAAAACCCAGGCCAGAAAACGCCCCTTCCAACCTCGCCATCACTGGGCGCTACGTGCTTCCTCCCGCCATCTTCGGTTGCCTCGAGCGCACCAAACCCGGCGCAGGCAACGAAATCCAATTGACCGACGGCATGCGCATCCTGGCCCAAGAACAGGGCCTCTGGGCCTACATCTACGACGGCATCTCCTACGACGCCGGAGACAAACTCGGCTTCCTCAAAGCCACAGTCGAGCTAGCGCTACAAAACAAGGAGCTAGGCGACCCCTTCCGCGCCTACCTAAAAACCCTAAAGCTGTAGCCGACGGGTTCTTTTGTGACGAATCTGCAGATGGTCGCGCGATGTGCTGATTTTGATGTTTGACTCTGTAGTGGCGCAACATGTTGCGCGCCTTTTGGCGGGATCCTCACCCTATCCCCGGGGCACCCGTCTCTGGGCCGCTTTTCTCTCGGCCGTCTCTGCGAACTCTGCGTTTCCGCGTTTAATCTTATTTCTTCTTCCCCGCCTTACTCTCTTTCGTTTCCTTCGCGGATTCCTTGGAACTCGATTCTTTCGACGCGGACGCCGACTCCTTCTTCCCCGCATCCTTTTTCTCAGACTTATCCGAAGATGAAGGCTTGTCCGCCCCATCCTTGTCGCCCTTGGACGAATCGTTCTTCTCCGGCGTCTCCCCCAGGGCAGTCTTCCCCGCATAATCCGTGACGTACCATCCCGAGCCCTTAAACTTGATCGCCGGCGCGGTAATCACCGACTCAACTTTTCCCCCGCAATGCGGACACTTTTTCAGGTGTGGCCCAGCCACCGGCTCAATTTTGTCCGTGTGGCGCCCGCACTTTCGGCACGCGTATTCGTACAGTGGCACTGACCATCCTCCGGGTAGCAGCTCAAATTTCAGAGTATAGCATGCGCCCCGCGACGCTTCGCTGCGCATGCTAGACTCAACCTATGCGCACGCGTCCAACTGCCGGTCCGGAAGACGAGCGAGCCGTCGCGTCTCTGACAGGCGACACCCCGCCTGAAACTGCCGACGTGAACGGTGCCGCAGAGCCGGAGGAGGAATTTCTAGCGCCCGCGTCGGACGCTTCACGCGGATGCCTGTATCTCGTCGGCACGCCCATCGGCAACCTCGAAGATCTAACGCTGCGTGCTTTGCGCATTCTCAAAGAGGTGGACCAGATCGCCTGCGAAGATACCCGCCACACGCAAAGATTATTGACGCACTACGACGTACACAAATCCCTGGTCAGCTATCACGAACACAACGAAATCACCCGCGCACCAGAATTGGTCGTAGCCATGGAAGCAGGCGCGAAAATCGCGCTGGTCAGCGATGCGGGAATGCCGCTGGTCTCCGATCCAGGCCATCGCTTGGTGACGCTGTGCGTGCGCCACCGCATTCCGGTGATCCCCATTCCCGGACCGTCCGCGCTGCTGGCAGCGCTTTCCGCCAGCGGCTTGCCCAACGAAGAATTCTTGTTCGTAGGATTCTTGCCCAATCGCCGCGGCGAACGGCGCCGGGCTCTCGAGCGTCTGCGCATCGAAGACCGTACGATCATTTTTTACGAAGCGCCGCATCGCGTTGCTGAAACTGTAGCTGATGCGCGCGAAATTTTAGGCGATCGCAGCGCGTGCCTCGCGCGCGAAGTTACCAAACTGCACGAAGAATTTCGCCGCGGAAAATTGTCAGAGCTAGCCGAATCCCTCGCCGAGCGCCCAGCGCGCGGAGAAATCACGCTACTGCTTGCGCCCGAAGAAAGCGCCGTCGCAGGCTCGCAAGCCGGCACCTCGCAGTCCATCGCCGCCCGCGTCGAAGAATTAATGCATCAAGCCAAACTCGACCGCAAAGAGGCGCTAAAGGTCGCCGCCAAGGAACGCGGCCTGACGCGCCGCGCCGCGTATGGCCAACTTGTGGCGGCTATCAACGAAACCGCTACTGACGAAGCCAGCGATCCGCACCAAAGCGACGACTAGCTGGCTAAGATCGCGTGAAAGTCGCGCCCGCGTGAATCGAAGAAAAAACGCGGCGACCGCGGCTTTTTTTCTCCAAATTACGCGGCGGATTCAGAGCGGAAGACGCGCTGGAAGCGCGGGCCGGTGAAGTGCACGCCGATGACGTGTTCGCCCGGGCCGGACGCGGCAGCCACATGCACCACGCGGCCATGCGTCGCGAAGTCGGCTTCGTGATGGCGGCTGGCGTAATGGCCGTGCGGAATGCGAATTTCCAGATCCGAGCCGATAGCCACATCGAAGCGCGTCACAAAAGCGGCGCCGCTACGACACAGATTTTCGCTCGAAGTATCTTCCTCAAAAGTGACGCCGCGACGGTCGCGTCCACGAACTTTGAGCGGCAGGCGCACGGCGATTCTACGTTCTGACCTCTGCTTGGAAGGCGAGCTGAGCTGAGCGAGTTGGACCATGAGGGGTGGCCTCGTTTTCCTTGACCGCTGAACGGTCAACTACACTGGCGACCGTCTCAGGATCACCGCTGCAGGAGGTCCGGGAAAAGGCGCCTGCACCGCTAATCATTTGATGATCGCCTGCGGCGGCTCGTTGCGCGAAAAAGTGTTCCACGCTTTCAAGCACTTCGCTGGGCGTTCGCGCCGCGTGTACGATTCGACGAAGTTCGCTGCCGTTCCCCACGCCATGCGTAAACCAGCATGCGAACTGCTTCATTTTGCCGAGCCCATCGGGCAATTGCGCAGCGCTTATTTGCCGGTAGTAGCCGGAAAGTAACCGATGGCGGTCTTCGTCGGTGGGCAGGTGGTAACCGCCGGTGGCCGCGTATTGCTGCATTTGCAAGAAAATCCAAGGGTTAGTGGCGGCGGCGCGACCAATCATGACGGCGTCGCAGCCCGTTTCTCTTACGATACGCTCAGCGTCCATAGGCGTTTGAATATCGCCGTTGCCGATCACGGGAATTTTCACGGATTGCTTGACGGCGGCGATGAGCTTCCAATCGGCGTTGCCGGAGTAGCCTTGTTCGCGCGTACGCGGGTGCACTGCTACGGCTTCGACGCCGAGGCTTTCTGCGAGCTGCGCCACTTCCACGGCGACGATGGAGTTTTCGTCCCAGCCGGCGCGCAATTTGATGGTGAGGGGAATGCTCACGGCGGCGCGTACGGCGCGGAAAATTTCGCCGAGCAGATCGAGGTCACGGAGGAGTCCGGAGCCGCCACACTTGACGACTTTTTTTGCTGGGCAGCCGAGGTTGATGTCCACGGCGTCGTAGCCGAGGTCTTCAACCATTTTTGCGGCGTCGGCCATGACGGCAGGATTGGCGCCGAAAAGCTGGGCGGTGATGGGATGCTCGTCTTCCTGAAAATAGAGATAGCGCAGCGTCTTTGCGGCGCTGCGGGTGATGCCTTCAGAGCTCGTGAATTCGGTCATAAGCAGGCCGCAGCCGCCCAGTCCGCGGATGACGCGGCGGAAAAGGGTGTCCGTAACGCCAGCCATCGGAGCGAGGACCGCGGCGGGGCGGATGGTCAGGTCGCGGATTTTGAAGGACGCAGGGAGCATGGGTTGTCCGTGTTCAGTTTAGCCTAAGTTGTTGATTTTGCGGCCCCCCCCGAAAGCCGATTGGAAATAGGAGCAAATTGGCCAACGAGGGCACCCCGGGACATCTTTGACAAAGAGTTCGCAAGGTTAAGAAAAAGCGTGGGATACGTCATCTTGTGAATTGAAAAGAGTGTGTAAGTGATTGAGGACAAAGAGCGTGCAATGGGGGAGTTCAGCAAAGAACGACAGGGAGTAGCTAAGCGTTTCGGGTACAGGTAGACGGCAGCTTGACGGGAAAGGTGATGCAAGCGACGAGGTGAACTGCTTTAACACCCCGCACGACAGCACGGTGGAGTAACCTTGTCAATAGGTTACCTAGCAATACCTGGCGGGGTGGCGATTAGGCGGCCACGCTAGCTTTCGTATCCGAGGGCAGGGTGCCTCCGCTACTCAGGAGGACGGCAGAGGGCGCACAGACTGAAGTCTATTGCCACGGGCACGCGAAAAATGATGCACAGGGGTGCACATTTTTCCACAGTGGTGGGGCTTACTGCGGTTGCCGGCGGGTTGTAGGATAGGCGGGCACTTTAACTTGGGGGCCGGCCATGCTGTTTGCTACGGTGTCTCGCGGAAGGAAAACTGGGAAGCGACTCGTGCCGCATCTGTTTCAGGACAATCGCTATCGCGTGCAATTGGGGAAGCGCGGGCCGTACATTCCGGTGCCGGATTATCGGGAGATTCCTTCATATCTGGCGAATGGTTATTCCCTGCTGATGAGCGACAAAGCCGGTAAGCAGACGCCGAGTTTGATCCGCCCGGGATCGATTCGTGGGTGGAGCGTGGATTCGCGGGATTTGTTTTTCCCGATTCGTTGAAGCTGGATTTCCTCGTATTGCTTAGAACGTCAAAGTGTAGGCCACCCAGGAAGAAATCCATGTATGAGAGTCGTCGGAGGCGGCGCGGGCTTCCTCAAACCACACGCCGTGTGTGGCGCTATTGGTGTCGCAAGGCGATCGTAGGATCGACGCGGGTGGCACCCCGCGCCGGGAGATAGGAT
>JBEKVU010000201.1:0-7420 GCA_049513775.1 Candidatus Acidiferrum sp. | reverse complement strand
TCTTGCCCGTTTCTTTCGGCCGACGAGATCGACATTCCCATGGATTTTGATGCGCTGGCCAAGGCCGGCTCCATGCTCGGCTCTGGCGGCATGGTGGTAATGGACGAAGACACCTGCATGGTGGATATGGCGCGCCGCGTGATGCATTTCTACTCGCACGAGTCCTGCGGATGGTGCATTCCGTGCCGCGAAGGCACCTCCTGGCTCACCAAGATGCTTGATCGCTTCCACGCCGGCTATGGAACCTCGGCGGATATTACGAACGTCCTACAACTTTCGCAAAACATGCTCGGCCGAACCTTTTGCGCCCTAGGCGATGCCGCAGCCATGCCAACGATCAGCATCGTGCAAAAGTGGCGCAACGAATTTGAAGATCACTTGCAGGGCCGCTGCGCCTACAAGAACTCGGAAGCCCTGTTAGGCGCAAGGTAGTTTCGATTTTGTGATGGCGCAGCATGCTGCGCGCCTTTGCCTGAAGCTGCAGTTCGTAACGGGTTCGCGGTAACGACTCTATGGCCGATCAGAAGACAGAACAGAAGCTCATAACGCTGAAGATCAACGGCGCAGACACCCAAGTCCCAGCCGGCACGCTGGTCATTGAAGCCACGCGCCGTATTGGCACGGAAGTCCCGTCGTTCTGCTATTACCCGGGCCTCTCACTCCAGGCCGCATGCCGCATGTGCCTGGTGGAAGTCGAAAAAATGCCGAAGTTGCAGACCGCCTGCACCCTGGCGGCCACCGAAGGCATGGTCGTGAAGACGGATTCCGAGCAGGTGCGCAACGCGCGCAAATACGTCCTGGAGTTTCTGCTGACCAATCATCCGCTCGATTGCCCGGTATGCGACAAGGGCGGCGAGTGCGAATTGCAAGACATGGTGTTTCGTTACGGAGCGGATTCCAGCCGCTTTGTCGAAGAAAAAATTCACCGGCCGGAAGAGAAATGGTCGGACCTCGTCTACTACGACGCCCCGCGTTGCATTTTGTGTTTCCGCTGCGTGCGCGTGTGCGACGAGGGCATGGACGTCAAAGCGCTAGGCGTGGGCATGCGCGGCGCCAACAGCATTATTATTCCGAATCGCCAAGATCATTTGGAATGCGAAGAGTGCGGTATGTGCATCGATATTTGCCCGGTCGGCGCGCTCACCAGCGGCACGTATCGCTACAAGACGCGACCCTGGGAAATGCAATACGTGTCGACCATTTGCACGCACTGCTCGAATGGCTGCAAAACCACGTTGAGCGTGCGCAATCACGAAATCATGCGCGCGAACAATCGCGACATGTCCGGCATCAACAAAGATTTTCTCTGCGTCAAGGGCCGCTTCGGATTTGATTTCACGCAGCATCCCGAACGCGTGCGGCAGCCGCTGGTACGCAAGGGCGACAAACTGTACCCCGTTTCCTGGGAAGAAGCTGCGCAAACGGCCGCGGCGAGGCTCAAAGCGGTGGTGGACGCTGGCTCAAAAGACGCATTCGGCTTCATCGGCTCGAATCGCACCTCGAACGAAGAGCATTATCTGTTTCAGCGCCTGGCGCGCGCCACGTTTGAAACTAACAACATCGATCATCACCGCACCGCGGATTTCACCGGTCTCGTGACCGCGCTCGGCGAACATGCAAGCGACGCCATGCTCACCATGGAGCAGCTGTATGAATCGAAGGCCGTCCTGCTCGTCGGCAACGACCCCACGAATCAGAATCCGCTGGTGGGTTGGCAGATTCGCGCGGGCATCCGGCATTTTGCCAGCAAACTTTTCATTATAAATTCCTCGGAGATCAAGCTGGAACGCAAGGCGGCGCAATATATCAAGGTAGCCGCAGGGCAAGAAGCTGCTGCGCTGCGCTGGATGGCACACGAAGAAGGTCAGCTGGGTCATGAATTGGTCGAGAAGCTCGTGGCGCTTAAGGCCGCGCTTGAGCAAGAGCCCGAAGTAGCCATCGTTTTTGGCGCAGAAATTTCCGGTGCCGCGATCGCCGTGCTCACCGCGTTCGGCTCGAAGCTGCCCGGACGCGTGCGCTACATGGCGCTGGCGGATTACGCCAACTCGCGGGGCGCAGCCGATATGGGCGTGCTCCCGGATCGTTTGCCAGGCTATGCGTACGTGGACAATGCCGGCGCGCGCGAAGGGTTCGAGAAACTTTGGGGCGGCGTGATTCCCTCGCGGGCTGGAATGACCGCGCCGCAAATGGTAGAAGCCGCGCAAGCCGGAAAATTAAAAGCTCTCTACGTGATGGGCGCCAACCCGCTCGCGCATTTCGGCACCCTCGGATTTGGCCGCGGCAAGCTGGACCTGCTCATCGTGCACGAAATGTTTTTGACGGAGACCGCGAATCAGGCCGACATCGTTTTCCCGGCGGCCTCGGCGTACGAAAAAGACGGCACCGTGACGAACACCTCCGGCGAAATTCAGCTTCTGCACAAAGCTGCGGAAATCATGGGCCCGCGCACCGATTTTGATCTACTGCGCATCTTGTCCCACCAACTGGAAAAACTCGGCCTCGGAAAAGCCTTTCACTACAAAACGCCCGCGGCGGTATTTGACGAAATTCGCAAGGCCGTGCCGAGCTACAACGTCCAGTCGGCTGGACTGCTCACCGGAGGCGCGGAAGCTTCGCGCGTACAATTCTCTCGCAATGGGCACGGCGCCTATGATGTGCCGGCGGGCTTGATTCGTTCCGCGCACGACACGCTATTTACCAGCGGCACGTTGGGGCGGTTCTGCACCATGATGGAATCCTTGCCGGAGGCGGAAGCTAAGCCGTGATTGACTTTCTCTCAGCCCACGCCGAAATCATTATCACGCTCATTAAAATAGCGTTGCTGATGTTTATCGTGCTCACCGTCAACGCCTATCTGACGTGGTTTGAGCGCAAAGTAGTGGCCCATATGCAATCGCGCTGGGGGCCGCACCGCGTCGGTCCGCACGGTTTGCTGCAGCCCTTGGCGGACGGCGCAAAGTTTTTGCTCAAAGAAGATCCGACCCCGGATGGCGTCGATAAATTTGTTTATTTCCTGGCGCCGCTGCTGGCGCTCGGCTTGGCGCTCACCTCAATCGCCGTAATTCCCTTTGGCCCCGATCCGATACGCGTGTTCGGCCACGATGTGTTTCTTTACATCGCGAACCCCAGCATCGGCTTGTTGGTGCTCTTTGCGATCACCGCGCTCGGCGTGTATGGCGTGGCGCTTGCCGGCTGGTCCTCGAACAGCAAATACCCGCTCCTCGGCGGGCTGCGCAGCTCTGCCCAGATGATCAGTTACGAATTGGCCCTCACCCTCTCCGTAGTCGGCGTGCTTCTGATGGCCAACAGCTTCAATCTAAGCGAAATCATCAGCGCGCAATCGCATCCCGTGTGGGGCGTGGGCATTCTTGGCTGGAACATTTTTTCCGGCCCGTTTCCGCAAATCCTCGGCTTCCTATGCTTTTTTATCGCCGCCATCGCGGAAACCAACCGCGTGCCTTTCGATTTGCCCGAAGCAGAATCCGAGCTGGTCGCCGGATTTCACACCGAGTACTCCAGCTTCAAGTTCGCTATGTTCTTCATCGCCGAGTACACCAGCATGATCACTGTTTCGTGCCTGTGCTCGATTCTCTTTTTTGGCGGTTGGCTCTCTCCTTTCCCGCAGTCATGGACGTTCACCTATTATTTGCCGTCGCTGCTGCTCATTCCCGCGGGGCTGTGGGTGATTTGGGATGGCATCCGCTATGAAACGATTTGGGGACGTTTGATTCTTCCCGGCATTGGCACGGTGATTACGGTGATTGGCATAGCTTTGGCTTTGCCGCAACTGCAATTCGTCAACGTTTTCATACAGGGTCCGTTCTGGCTGCTCGGAAAGATCCTCACCTTTCTCTTCGTCTACGTCTGGATGCGCGGCACGTTGCCGCGTTTCCGCTACGACCAGCTCATGTCCTTCGGTTGGAAGCTCTTGCTGCCGGTTTCCATCGTCAACGTGGTGCTGACCTCGTTCTTTGTTCTGCTTCGGAGTAAACCGTGAGCGCGCAACTAATGGTGTTCTTCGTCCTCGCGGCGCTGTCCATCATCGGCGCGGTGAACCTGATTCTTCAAAAGCATCCCATCCACAGCGCCCTTTCGCTCATCGTCGTCATGGTGGCGCTGGCCGGTCTGTATCTTTTGATGGGCGCAGAATTTGTGGCCGCGGTGCAGATCATCGTTTACGGCGGCGCGATTATGGTGCTCTTCGTCTTCGTAATCATGCTGCTGAACGCCGGCCTTGAAGAGCACACCAGCATCTCGAAAATGGCGGGCTTTCCGGGTATTTTGCTGGCGATTGCTCTCACCGGCTTTGTTGCCGCCACCGTCGCGCGCTCCGCCAGACTCTTTGTGCAAGTCTCCGGTGACACGGGAAAAATTCCGGGCACGCTCTCCTCAACCCGCGAACTTTCCACCATGATTTTCAAGAATTTCGCGTATCCCTTCGAGCTGACGTCGTTCCTGATTTTGATCGCCATTCTCGGCGCCATCGTTCTGGCGCATCGAGAGAATTAGCGGAGTGAGCTAAGAATGGTCCCCACCACTTACTACATCGCGCTGAGTGCCGTGCTCTTCGGTCTGGGCGTGCTGGCGTTCATCTTCAAGCGCAACATCATCACCATTTTCATGTCCATCGAGCTCATGCTCAACGCCGTCAATCTCGCTTTCGTAGCTTTCAGCCAGCGCACTGGCAAACTCGACGGCCAGATTTTCGTGCTCTTTGTGATCATCGTCGCCGCCGCAGAAGCCGCCGTCGGTCTCGGCATCATCATTTTGATCGCCCGCAACCGGCAATCGCTCAACGTCGAACGCGTGGACCTGCTCAAACTCTAATGCCCACTTATCCGATGCTCGAATATCTGTGGATCATCCCGCTGTTGCCCCTGCTCGGCTCGGCCACCAACGGTCTACTCGGCGCGAAATGGCCCAATAAGTTCATAAACACCGTGGCCCTCGGCGCCACCGGACTTTCCTTTGTCTGCGCCCTCGAAGCAGTTCGCGAGTTCTTTGCCAACGGCCAGGCCCTCGTCCACAACCAATATTTCGACTGGATCATCGTTCCGGATCTGGTCCATGGCGGCTCACTCTTCCGCGCGGGCTTCGACCTCCAGATGGACCAGCTCACGGTCATCATGCTGCTGGTCGTCACGGGCGTCGGCTTCCTCATCCACATCTACTCGACCGGCTACATGGCGCACGAGGGCGGCTATTACCGCTTTTTCTCGTATCTGAATCTGTTCATGTTTTTCATGCTGATTCTGATCCTGGCCGCCAACTACGTATTGCTGTTCGTGGGCTGGGAAGGCGTCGGCTTAGCCAGTTATCTGCTCGTCGGTTTCTATTTCCTCCGCAAGTCCGCCGCGGACGCCGGCAAAAAGGCCTTCATCGTCAATCGCATCGGCGACTTCGGTTTCATGCTCGGCATGTTCATGCTTTTCCGCACCTTCAAGACCTTGGATTTCGCTGCCCTCTTCGATAAGGTCGCCCACCAAACTTGGCCGCAAGAAGGTTGGGGCGTATTTGGCACCTTCACGGTGGCATGCCTGCTGCTCTTCATGGGTGCCTGCGGAAAATCGGCGCAACTTCCTTTGTATGTCTGGCTCCCAGACGCCATGGAAGGCCCGACACCGGTCAGCGCGCTGATTCACGCCGCTACCATGGTCACCGCTGGCGTTTACGTCGTGGCCCGTTCGCACATTCTGTTCGTGCATTCTGAGACCGCGATGGTCGTCGTCGCCATCATCGGATGCGCCACCGCCTTCTTCGCAGCCACCATCGGCCTCGTCCAAACCGACATCAAGAAAGTTCTCGCCTACTCCACCGTCAGCCAGCTCGGCTACATGTTCCTCGGCTGCGGTGTCGGCGCATTTTCCGCCGGCATCTTTCACCTGATGACCCACGCGTTCTTCAAAGCCTTGCTCTTCCTCGCGGCTGGTAGCGTGATTCACGCCATGGGCGGCGAGCAAGACATGCGTAAAATGGGCGGCCTCAGCAAAAAGATCAAGTGGACCTTCGCCACCATGCTGACCGCCACGCTAGCCATCGCCGGCTTCCCTCCCCTGGCCGCATTCTTCAGTAAGGATTCAATCTTGCTCAGCGCATTCAACAGCCCGAATGGCGGCCATATTTTGTACGCGCTCGGATTGTTCACCGCGCTGCTCACCTCCTTCTACATGTTCCGTCTGGTGTACCTCACCTTTGCGGGAAAAGAACGCTACGACGAGCATCACGTTCACGTGCACGAGTCGCCGTGGAACATGCTCGCTCCTCTCGTCATTCTCGCCATCCTCTCCATCATCGGCGGATGGCTCGCCGCTCCCGCTCTGTGGGGTGGCACGGATTACTTCACCGCGTTCTTGAACCCGGTGTTCGGCTCCGGCGAAGCGGCAAATGCACTGGGTGAAGCCACCGCGCATTCCCTCGAAATCACTTTGGCCGTCGTGGCCGTGATTTCCGCCGCGCTTGGTCTGCTGGTGGCCTTCCTGCTCTACGGCAAGGAAAACGACAAGCCCGCCAATATCGCCAAGTCCGCCGGTCCTGTCTACGACTTGCTGCTGAACAAATACTACGTAGACGAAATTTACGCTGCAGTCGTGGTTGGGCCTCTGATGTGGATTTCGCGCAACATTCTTTGGAAAGTCGTGGACGTTGAAATCGTCGACGGCGCGGTCAACGGCTTGGCGCACGGCGCTCGAGAGGTCGGCGACGCCAGCCGCCACACGCAATCCGGCAACACGCGCAGTTACGCCGTCTGGGTCGTCATCGGAGCGATCTTGGTGATCGCCATCGTTTTCTGGGTGCACCTGCAACCCACCGTCGAAGGGATGGTGCGCTAATGCAAATGCCCTTCGGCCTGCTCACCGTCTTGATCTTCTTCCCTGCCCTGGGCGCTCTCGCGCTGTTGTTGCTGCGCAGCGACGATCATGTCTGGATCCGTCGTTTTGCGATGCTCATCGCCGTGATCGAGTTTATTTTCTCCGTGCTGCTGCTCGCGAAGGTTCCGGTCAGCACCCCGGGATATTCCATTGCAGAATTCCACAGATGGATCAGCTCCCCGCCCATCAACTATCACGTTGGTGTCGACGGCCTGAGCATGTTCCTGGTGATTCTCACCGCGTTCCTGACGCCCATTTCCATGCTGGCCTCGTGGTCGAGCATCAACCATCGCGTGAAAGAATTTTTCATCATGCTGCTGATGCTGGAAGTTGGCGTCGTCGGCGTGTTTCTTTCCCTCGACCTCTTCCTTTTCTTTTTGTTCTGGGAAGTGATGCTGATTCCCATGGCCTTCCTCATCGGCATCTGGGGCCACGATCGGCGCATCTACGCCGCCATAAAGTTCGTCATCTACACCATGGCCGGCTCCATCCTGATGCTCGTCGGCATCGTCTGGCTCTATCACGCCACCGGCTCGTTCGACCTTCCGCAT
>JBEKVU010000200.1:0-7457 GCA_049513775.1 Candidatus Acidiferrum sp. | reverse complement strand
CGTATTATTTGAAGGGGCAGAAGGTTAGGGCGCTGATTGCACAGGACTTCCGGGATGCTTACTTGAAGGTCGATGCGATTGTGACGCCCACCTCGCCGGTGCCACCGTTTAAGCTCGGGGAACGGACGGCCGATCCGTTACAGATGTATCTTGCTGATATATATACGGTTACTGGTTCACTGGCGGGGGTGCCGGGGATTTCCGTGCCTTGCGGGAAGGTGGGAGGCGGGTTACCGGTGGGATTGCAGATCTTTGGGCCGGCATTTGGGGAGGGGCGGGTTTTGCAGTTGGCGGCGGCGTTTGAGGGCGCGGGTGGGGCTACGGTTTAGGGATCAACCTCGGGATGAGCAAGCGTCGAGATCGTATTAAAGAGAGAGTACACAGAGGGCGCAGAGAAGAGTAGGACGAACTGACTCTCCGCCAAAGTTGACCGTAACACTTCGCTCGTACAACACTTCGTGACTACTACACTGAAACCGATTATTGAGAAGCTCGGGAGAGCGCAGTTTGGGATGCTGCGGGCGGCAGATGCGGTCTGCGCCGAGCAATGGAGGATGCGGCCGGCGCCGGCCGTGTGGGCGGCGGGGGAGTTGATTGGGCATGTGATGACGGTCGAGCGGGCCGTGCTGAGCACGGCGGACCGGTATTTGCAGAGTCCACCGAGGCACTTTGCGCTGATCCGACGGGTGCATTTGCCGCTGGCGCTGGCGGAGTCTCGGGTGTTTCGCGTAAAGACGCCCATTCCGCTCGATCCGGAACTGGTGCGGGAAAAAGAGGAGATGCTGGCGGAGTTGCGCGAAGTACGGGAACGGACGCTGGCGTTTATGGACGAAACGAGCGGGCGGGATTTGAGTGTGTATTGCTGGCCGCACCCGTTTCTGGGAGTGTTAAATTTGTATGAATGGATGGAAATGATTGCCGCGCATGAGGTTCGGCACACGAAACAGATGCGGGAGATTGCGGCGCGGCTTCCGAAAGCTGTAGCAAGTTTCTCCCAAAAATAGAAAGAATTTACACTTAGCTGACCGGCGGCGCGCTACAAGTACCAGTGTTAGGCGACGCGGAAATCGCAAGAAAAACCCCATTATTCACTGATTTTCATCAGAAAGTACTAGCCCGCTCGTTTTTCCTTAACAAAACGGTACGACTATTGCTCTAGACAAGGGCAGCCCTTTAGCATGGATGCAGCATCGAAGGGTGGACAGGCTGAAGTTGCAGAGAGATCGGAGCCCGGCTATGGTGACCGTAAAGTCCAGTCAGAAGATTTTCACTGACTATGAAGTGGCGAGCTTGACGGGGATTTGCGTCGAGCACCTGCACAATTTTGCGAAGAAACGGCACCTCGGATTCATCGCGCGCGCGGCGGAAGCTGCGGGTCGGCAGGCGGATCAGTGGCTGTTTACGCTGTCGGACCTGATGGTGCTGACGACGCTGTTTGAAAAGTGCTCGCACTAACGCGCTGACTTTTCGGCGATCTCCTATTCTTGCCTTTTGAAGGCCCTCGATGTCGAGGGCCTTTTTTGTTTTTTCTCTCTTGGGTGAATTCCCTTCCCGGATACCTCCTCCTTCCCCCCGACACGGGCGGGTTCGATCATTGCAAAATTCCGATAGGCAAAATGCAAATTCCTGACTACTCTATGGCGCGGAATACGGTGAATCCATGGCGGGATTGTCGACTACCGGTCGGGTGACGGGGTTGGGTAGCACGCAGCGGCAGGATGCCTGGTGGATCGAGATCCTGCCGGTAATCGTGGTGATGGGTGGCTTTAGCGTTTACGCCACGCTGCGTGCTTATGAAGACAAATTCTACGAGTGGGGGCCCTATCTTTCCCCGTTTTATTCTCCCCTTATTGATGCCAACCACCACTGGTGGCCGCTTTCGCCCGCGTTTTTGATTCTTGGCGGGCCGCTCGGATTTCGCGCGACCTGTTATTACTACCGGAAGGCTTTGTACCGGGCGTTTTTGTTGGATCCGCCGGCTTGCGCGGTGGGTGAATCCGGCGGACGGAAGTATCGTGGCGAAACGGCGTTTCCGTTCATCCTGCAAAACCTGCATCGCTATTTTTTTTACCTGGCGATCTTGTTTCTCTGCTTTCTTTGGTACGACGCGGTGCACGCTTTTATGTTCCCGGAGGGATTCGGGATTGGGGTGGGATCGCTGGTGATGCTGGCGAACGTCTCGCTGCTCTCGACGTATACGTTTTCGTGCCACTCGCTACGGCATCTGGTGGGAGGCAAGCTGGACTGCTTCTCGTGCGCGACGTTTGGCCCGCCGCGGCATGCCGCGTGGCGCTGGGTAAGCTTTTTGAATGAACGGCACATGCTGTGGGCGTGGATGAGCTTATTTTCCGTGGGTCTGACGGATTTCTACATTCGCCTGGTTTCCGCAGGCTACCTCAAGGACCTCCGAATCCTGTGACTTCCCTGGCGAGCTCCAAATACGAAACACACGAAAATGATGTGCTGATTATTGGCGCGGGCGGCGCGGGGCTGCGGGCGGCGGTCGAGGCGCTGGCGCAGGGCGCGAGCGTCGGCGTGGTTTGCAAATCGCTGCTGGGCAAAGCGCACACGGTAATGGCGGAGGGTGGCATAGCCGCCGCGATGTGCAACGTCGATCCAGCGGACGGTTGGCGCCCACATTTTCGCGACACCATGCGTGGCGGAAAATTTCTGAACAATTGGCGCATGGCGCAGCTGCACGCGCAGGAATCGCCGGATCGCGTCCGCGAACTCGAGCAGTGGGGCGCGCTGTTTGACCGCACGGAGAGCGGAAACATTTTGCAGCGGGCGTTTGGTGGGCACACCTTTAAGCGGCTGTGCCATGTGGGCGATCGAACGGGCCTCGAGATGATCCGCACGCTGCAGGACCGCGGAGTACAGCAAGGCATTGATGTGTACATGGAGTGCACGATCACGCGCTTGCTGAAGGATGGCGACCGAATCGCAGGGGCTTTTGGCTACTGGCGCGAGCAGGGGCGATTTGTAATTTTCAAGGCAAAGTCCGTAGTGATCGCTACCGGTGGCATCGGGAAAGCCTGGAAGGTAACGTCAAATTCCTGGGAATGCACCGGGGACGGCATGGCGCTGGCTTATGAAGCCGGGGCGGAACTTTTGGATATGGAATTCGTGCAGTTCCATCCGACGGGAATGGTGTGGCCGCCGGGCGTACAGGGGCTGCTCGTGACCGAGGCGGTGCGCGGCGAAGGCGGAATACTGCGCAACAAGAACGGCGAGCGCTTCATGGAAAAGTATGACCCGAAGCGCATGGAGCTTTCGACGCGGGACGTGGTGGCGCGCTCGATTTATACGGAAGTGAAAGAAGGGCGAGGAAGCCCGCACGGCGGAGCGTTTTTGGATATTTCGCACAAGCCCGCGGAATACGTGAAGCGCAAACTGCCGAGCATGTATCACCAGTTTAAAGAGTTGGCGGACGTGGATATTACGAAGGACCCGATGGAGGTCGGTCCGACGTGCCACTACATGATGGGCGGGATACGCGTGGACGCCGAGACCGGGCGTACTTCCGTGCCGGGGCTTTACTCGGCGGGGGAAGCGGCTGCTGGGTTGCACGGCGCGAACCGGCTGGGCGGAAATTCCCTTTCGGACTTGCTGGTGTTTGGACGGCGGGCGGGATTTGCGGCGGCCGAACATGCCAAGGGATCTGCTCAGCCAACAATTGATTCCGCGCAGATTGACGATGCCGAACGGCAGCTACTCGCACCGTTTGAACGCACCACCGGCGAGAACCCTTACACGATTCATGGCGAGTTGCAGGATATGTTGCAGGCTCTGGTCGGAATCTTCCGCACCGAGGAAGATTTGCTAAAGGCGCTTGGCGAGCTCGACAAATTCAAGACGCGGGCTGCGTTAATGCGGGTGGAAGGTTCGCGGCTGTTTAATCCGGGCTGGCATCTTTCGCGCGACTTGCAGCACATGCTGGTGGTAGCGGAAGCGGTGACGCGGTCGGCGCTGGCGCGGCGGGAAAGTCGCGGGGCGCACAGCCGGATCGATTTTCCGAAGACGGAAGAGGAGTGGGGGAGGAAGAATCACGTCATCGTGCGAAAGGGTGAGTCGATGACGCTGCTGGAAGTCCCGGTTCGCGAGATGCCGGAGGAGTTGAAACAAATTCTTGCGGAAGAGAAATAGAGATTTGATGGCGGCGGCTCGACGGTTTCGCTGAGGCGGAGGCTTTAGAAAAATGGCTGATGTGACCCTGCGGGTGTTTCGAGGCGATGGCAACTCCGGCGGACCGGTGGATTATAAAGTGGCGCTGACTCCCGGCATGGTGGTGCTTGACGCGTTGCACGCGATTCAGGCGCACCAGGCGCCGGATTTGGCGGTGCGGTGGAACTGCAAGGCGGCAAAGTGCGGTTCGTGCTCAACGGAAGTGAATGGACGGCCGCGCCTGGCGTGCAAGACGCGGATGGACGCCCTGCCGCTCGATAAGCCGGTTGTGGTTTATCCACTGAAATCGTTTCCGGTGATCAAGGACCTTGTCACGGACGTCACCTGGAACTACAAGGTGAACGCCAAGATTCCCGCGTTTCAGCCACGTCCCGGCGTCAAGTGGAGTATGGAGCAGCGGGATGTGGACCGCGTACAGGAATTTCGCAAGTGTATCGAGTGTTTTCTTTGCCAGGATGTGTGCCACGTGGTGCGGGAACATGGAAAGCTCGAAAAGTTTGGCGGGCCGCGTTTCTTTGTGCGGGTTGCGGGGCTCGAGATGCACCCGCTCGACGGAGCGTCGCGAACGAAACTACTGAAGGAAGAGTTGGGGCTGGGGCTGTGCAACATCACGAAGTGCTGCACCGAGGTGTGCCCCGAAGAGATTCACATCACGGATAACGCGATCATTCCGCTCAAGGAACGGGTGGTGGACGAATTTTACGATCCGCTAACGATGCTGGTGCGGAAGATTCGCGGGGCCAAGGCGGGCTGACGGGCGCGATTTGATCAGTCCCGGAATTTTGCCGTTGCGAGAAGCCCGGAGATGGAGGATAAGGCAGAGACGCGGAGTTGCCGGAGCTCGCCAGAGAAGAGCAGCGCGAGGACGATTGAGCGGCCGACCTGCGAAGGGAGCTGAGCGGTAAAGGAGGCGCTATGGATTACAAGCTGAAACCGATTTCGAAGGCGGGAATTGCCGAAGCAACCGCCAAGGTGGAGTTGTACCGCTATCTCAACGAGCCGGAAGAGGCGGAGTCCATCTGCCGCGATATCCTGGCGATCGAGCCGCAGCATCAGCTCGCGTTGCGGTTGCTAGGATTGAGCATCACCGACCAATTCATCGGAGCCGCGCCCGATCGTTACCACGAAGTGGAAGACACGTTTAAGATGCTCAGCGATCGCTACGAACGGGTTTACTACACGGGTTTGCTCTACGAGCGCCGGGCCAAAGCGCAGCTTCGCAACGGACGGCCGCCGCATATCGTGTTGCCGCTGTTTGAACGCGCACTGGAATATTTTGGCGAGGCGGAGAAAATTCGTCCGCCAGGCAACGACGATTCCATCCTGCGCTGGAACCGATGCGTGCGCCTGCTGCAGACTCCGACTTATGCCTGGGAGGAAGAATTTACGGGCTTTGACGCGCACGACATGCCGCCTGCCTAAGGCGGTGCGGCTCATGCGAAATTTAAAGACTAACTCTGTGGACCTCTGGCTTCCTCAAACGCCGCTTTGGCGATGCGGGCAATGACCCGCTCTCGCGTGGCTTCATCGGCTTTCGAATTGGTGACAAAAACTGCAAGCGCGAGACGGCGACCATCGGGCAGGGTGATCAAAGCGATGTCGTTGGTGGCATAAGTGATGCCGCCGTTGGTGTCCGAACTGCCCGTTTTGTGCATTACGGCGGTTCCACTAGGCAGCAAGCCCTTAATTCTGTTTGGTCCCGTGGGAGAAGCTTCCATCCAATCAAGCAGGGTCGTGGTGTGCGCGACGGAAAGCGGCGAGTCGTCACTTATCCGGCGGAGCAACTGGACCGCTGCGGCGGGTTCAAACCAATTGCGAAATTGCACGGAGACGTCGCGAGCGAGGCCGCGTTCGCCGTCTTCAAGATGAAAACCCGCGATACCTAAAGAGCGCATGTAATTGTCGACGACTGCTGGCCCGCCGATGGTGCGCAAGACCAAGTCGGCGGCGGCGTTGTCGCTCTGAGAGACAGCCAAGCGAAGCAGTTCGCGAAGCGGGATGTCCACGTTGGCATCGGGATATTGGTCCTGGAGCGGGCTGTGCGTGTGCGGAAGGAAGCGGTCGCTGGGGAGAAAGCGGATGGGCTGATCGAGCGTGAAGCTGCCCGCTTCGACCAGATGGAGAACGGTGATCACGAGCGGCAGTTTGAAGACGGACTGCATCGGCGGATGCGCGTGAGGATCGAGGTCGCAGTTCAGCGTTGAATTAGGAAGCGCGCAAGCGACGGAGACTTGGCCCTTGGCGTCCGCAGAAATGGTACGGATTTTTTGTTGCAGAATGGACTGCGCGGAAGTGGATGAGGTAAGAAGGATGAAGGCCAATGTCAACCGCATGGTCACAGTATAACAAGTGAGGTGAACCTCGAGCCGGGGGTTCGGCGAACGGGAGAAATGAGTTAGGCGGCCTCGCACGAGAGGCCGCCTATCCAGCTCTGGGTAAAACGGTTATTTCCCGCTCGCGACGCCCGCACCTGATGCGCCGCTATTTGGCTTCATGGCGAGTTGAGTCGTTGGGGCATGGGACACCGGAAGGGTGAATACATGATCAGGAGTACGAATCTCGCTGAGGGCGAGTTCGCCTCCGGTTTCTTCCAGACGGACCCCGGTTTTTTCGGAGTAGTGATTTTCAACTACCGTTGGAAGGACGATCACACTCGCGTGATTCTCGAGGTCGCTGACGATCAATGCTCGGTCATCTTCGCCTGGAACGCGCGACACCGTATAGGTGCCTGCGGGAAGTGTCTTGCCCGCGAGCACGAATTCATGCGCTATCTTGACCCGGATGTGATCGACTTCCTGAGCTTTGATCGAAAGGCCCGAACCGGCGATGCCGACCAAGGCCACGAAAATACGCAATGCTAGCTTTCTCATTTTTTCTCCTCGACGCTGAGAGCGCCATTTAATTAACGATCGCTTTGAAGCTTTCGAGCCGCTCAAATAAAGCGCGACAGAATGTCCTCAAAAACGTGTACAGAGATTTGACGCGTGGTTGTTTTGCCGCGTCACATAAAGCGATGTAAAGCTTTTGTCGCTTGCAGGTCTCCATGATGTCAGAGGGAAAACGCGACCATTCGCAGCGGGAGTCTCGCAGCCGGCTTTGATTTTGTGGGCTCTTGCAGTTGCGCAAGGCGGCGGAGTATTCTGACCGGGCATACAAACTTCGTCTGTGTGGATGCATCGCACCTCTGAGAATCCCGCATGAAGTTCAAACCGATCGTGATTTTCGTGATATCGAGCGCAGCCTGGACTTTGGCGGCGTTTCTAATGACGCGT
>JBEKVU010000199.1:0-7462 GCA_049513775.1 Candidatus Acidiferrum sp. | reverse complement strand
GCGGGTATAAGCGCTTGCCGTTCGAGGCGGTAAAGCTGTCTTAATTTTCCCGGTGCCTGCATGCAGCTCAGCGGAGCCGTATGCCTTCACGTAGGCGATTTGTCCGTGCCGTACGATCGCGAGCGAAATCGCCGGCACATCACTCCGCCGCATGATAGATTGGACAGCTCCGTCCACTTGCGCACTCTCAACTCGATCCAAGAGAGCCACGGCCTTCGGTTCCTGGGCCAGAACATTCGAAGCCGCCGCGAGAAGGAGGCAACGCACCGCTGATCGCGTAAAAAAAGCGCCAAATCGCATTCTCCTCATCACCCGCGATAGGATACAAGACAAGCCATGATAGCCAGAAGACTTTCGTCCGGCGAGCCTGGTCGGGGATCTCTTGCTCATGTGGCCCCTCCGACGCCCAGCTCTCGTTGAGGACAGACGGTCGGCCACCCGGAAGTAATCGTCGCAAACGGTGCTCCAAGCCATCAGCGGCGACTTCCATGGGGCTGCGGTCACGCACTTCGAGCCGCGCTGACCGAGCGCATTTGCCACAGCCATCCGCCGCTCACCGTCGGAGCACTCGCGTCGAGCCCCATCGTCGAACCCGGAGCGATGGTGCACGACAGCTGATCTTTTTGTGTTCCACTTTAGCTGCTCACATAGCTCGGCCGATAGCGCACCGATCTTCCCAGTTCAGTAGGCTAGCCTTTTTCTGCCGCTCATTTTCTTGGGCACTGCTTCGGGCTAATTCCTGCGCCCTGCAGCTTCGCGTCTTCTGCTTTCACGGTTCCTCCCGAACCTGTGACTTGAACCATCGTTTGGCCATTTCGGAAGCATCGGTTGGCCGTTGATCGGCCCGTAAGTCCTGTAAATCCGAACTCCGTCAGAGTGCCCCTTCGGATGTTTGGAGCATCGGTTGGCCGGAAGAGCAGAGTCGGAAGCATCCCCTCACGGACTGGAACCTCAACCCACAAGACTGTTGACAGGTAAGTTCTTCAGGCGTATTCCTGTACGTGTGTATAGTGACACACATAAATGAAAGAGACTCCAGAACAAGTCCTACGTTGGTTTCACTTAGCGGTTCACAAGCTCTCGCCTGTAGCCGCTGGCTCTTTGAGTTTGCGGAAGAGTCCTTGCATTCGGAAGAACTGCCCCACGTGTGCCAGTGGTCAAGGGCATTCCAGCCATGTCTTATACGGCCGCCGCGGCGGTAAACGGTTTTCGATTTACGTTCCCGAGGAGTTGGTTCCTGAAGTTCGCGAGGCGATCGCTAATGGACGGCGGCTTCAAGAACTGATGAGCGAGGCCGGCGTGCGCTACACACACGCGTTGAAGGCACGACGAAGGAAGGAGGCTGGCCAGTGACCACACGCACCGAACACCGGGTGTGCAGATGCTGAACGAACAAGATTTCGCCTTGTGGGTCAAGCTGACCAACTTACCCGATCCGGCTCGCTCTGCTATCGCACACATCCGAAGCTCCCAACCGGCGCGGCGCGTGGGCGGCGGCCGCGGGAACGTGGTCGGGCGCTATCCGAGTCGGAAGATGGGAGTCACCATCCAGTTTGAAAGCCACCGAGTCGAGTTGCCCGCGATTTTGGAGCTGGAACACAACGATGACGTGCTGGAGTATTACGACCAGCCTCCTTCCATCAAGCTGGACTATTCTTCGGCAGATGGAAAACGGCTTGGAGTTCTTCACACACCCGACTTCTTTGTAGTCAGAGCAGGCAGTGCAGGCTGGGAAGAATGCAAGACTGAGGAAGAGCTGATTCGCTTGGCAGACCGTAATCCGAATCGATACTGTCGCGATGAACGGACATGGTGTTGTCCGCCTGGCAAGCAGTACGCAGAAAAGTTCGGTCTCTACTACCGGGTTCGCTCGTCCGGCGAGATCAACTGGGTTTTTCAGCGGAATCTCCAGTTTCTCGAGGACTATTTCAGAGCGCCTCTGGAAGTCCGGTCGGTTCATCGGCAGCGGGTTCTAGCTCTGGTCGCTGCCCAGCCGAACGGCTCGCTGCAAGATCTCTTTCAGGCGACGGAGGGCGAAGTCACTCGGGATGCGATTTATTCCCTGATTGCAGCGGGGGATATTTTCATCGATCTCCGCTCGGCCTCACTTCTAGAACCAGACAAGGTGACCGTCTCGCTGGAGAAGTTTGCCGAATGCGTCCGAGAGAGCCACGCCGTGATACCCGCTCGCTCTGACCGAGAGGATCAAGCTCCGCACGTTCAGCGGTGGCTTCAGCTCGCGAGCGAAGCCGATCTGGTCGAAGGCACACGGCGATTCCACATCGTCACCCAGGCGCTACGCGGCGCTTCGCATGATTTCGTGCCTCCGCGAACCCTCCGGCGCTGGATAGCTAGCTAAGCTAGACGGCGGGATTCGTCGTTGCTGGTAGTTCGTTCTCCTGATACAGAAAAACATCTTCCACGTTCTTTCCAAAGGCACGCGCGATCTTGAAAGCCAACAAAAGGCTCGGGTCGTACTTGCCAGTTTCAATGGCATTGATGGTCCCTCGAGCGACTCCGACATTGGTCGCGAGTTCAGCCTGCGACCATTCTTTCTCTGCACGAAGCACGCGCAGCCGAGTCTTCATCGGTCCCGCCATGAATAGAGAATTATTCCAAAGCTCCACAGGACGATCATTACTGCAGGAAGCCCGAGCCAGGACACGGAATGAAATCCAAACTGCTGTGCCATGCCGACAACGAGCGAGAAGACGAGCGTACCGACAAAAGCGAAGGTCAACGCGAGGTAGTTGATCTGATGTTCGCGTTCATCTCTCGAACGCAAAAAGACCACGAGGAAAAAACCCGCAGCTAGAGCTACCGCGAGCGCGAGAATTAGCAAAAACCAGTGGTAGGAAGCACGAGCATAGGATGCAGCACTGAACACAATGGCGGACAGAAAGGCTAACGAATAGAAGAGCCACAGCGAGTTGCGATTAGGAGGACGACTGGAATCAAGGAAGGACATAGCGGACTCCGGGCAATTAATGTACGCTATACAGAACACTATGTCAACTGTAATGGTCTTTTTGTTCGACATGTCGCTCTTGACTGGCCATAGCCTATGAGCTATATTCCTTCTATGGAATGGGAGGTCGAATTCACCAGCGAGTTCGAAGATTTGTGGGCCAGCCTCACCGAAGATGAACAAGCCGATGTGAACGCGAAAGTGATCCTACTGCAGAAACTCGGACCAAGCCTTCCGCGACCGCACGCCGATCTGATTCATTCTTCGCGGCACGCGAACATGAAGGAACTTCGGATTCAGCATTCTGGCAGGCCCTATCGCGTGCTCTTTGCGTTCGACCCGCGCCGCTGTGCCATTCTGCTGATTGGTGGCGACAAGACGGGCAATGATCGCTGGTATGAACAATTCGTTCCGGTTGCGGACGGACTCTATGACGAGCATCTTGAGGCACTGAAGAAGGAACAGGAGAAAAAGTGACCATGGCCAAAAACTTCAAAGAACTTCAAGAGAAGATGCCGCGCGAAGCGCGTCTCCGCAGCGAAGCATCTGCCGCGAAGATGATTTCGGAAATGGGTCTGGCGGAACTTCGCGCCGCCATGGACATGACACAGGAGTCGCTTGCGAATGCACTGCATGTCAAACAAGCGTCGATCTCCAAGATGGAACGGCGCTCGGATATGTATATCAGCACGCTCAGCAAGATCATCGAAGCCATGGGCGGCGAGTTGCAAATCGTTGCCAAGATGCCGAATGGCAACGTGAAAATCCGTCAGTTTACCCAAATCCGGCAAAACGAATCTGAGACTGCGTCCGTCCTCAGTTAAGAGCCAGAATCGAAAACTGGCCTACCTCGGGATAGGCTTCATGTATTCGCGGACAATGTGGAAGTCTCCACTCTGCCAATCACTGAGTTCAGCTCCAACGGCGAACATATCTGCGGCATAGCGGACGCAAAAGCTCGTCTGGTCAGTGAAACGGACGGTGAAGTACAACGTTCCGTCGTTGATGGTATGAGTGATGAAGTCCACTACCTTGCCAGGGACTTCGGGATATTTCCTGCGCAGGAGCGCTTCTCGCCGCTGACTGCGTCTTTCCATTTCTCGGCGTTCCTTCGGAGTCATCCGTGCCATGGTCGTTTCACCATTACTTCCGAGACTTTCTGCGACGCGTCTTCTTGCGCTCTTGCTCTGCTTCCCAGCGTTCTTCCGCCTGTGCCACTGCAGAATGCGGGAGAATGCTGCCAATAACGCGAGGCGGCAATCCTAGCTTCTTGCGTTCTTCCTCGCGGCGATCGACGTCGATGTACACATCGTCGGGGTCTTGCCACTTCTTCTCAAAGGCTCGACGCTGCTTCCAGAAGCGTCCTTCATCGAAGCGTTCGCTGTCCGCCAGGTGCTCGGTGAAATCCGCGTTCATATCGCAGCGGACTTCCTCGATCTCGACAACTGCACACTGCACCGACTCTTTGTCGGCAAACGGGAATTTCCCCATGTCCCGCAGGAGCGTGACGACGTGGTCGATTCCCTCGTTCAACAGGAAAAGACTTTCATAAATACGTAGCTTCGGGGAACGTTCGGAAGGTTGCTTGAGAAACGGAGAACCGATACCTTCAATACTAGCCATCGTTGCCTCCTAACAGGTGACGTTGGTCAGGGGCGCGTTGGTGTTAGTAGCACCGCGCGTCCCGCTGCAACTAGTCTACCGATATGCCACTAGCGCTAGTTGCATCGAGTCTCTCAAACTGCTGCGCAGGTGTCAAGGATGCAGACTGGCCGCTGTCGGGCCTTTCCTCGTAAGATAGAGCTATGCGACGAGACCTTATTTCAGAAGTCATGCGCGAAATGGGCAAAAAGGGTGGCAAGGCAGCCGGAGGCAAAGGCGGAAGAAAACGTATGGCTACGCTTAGTCCGGAAGAGAGGAAGAAACTCGCAACGAAGGCAGCGAAAACTCGATGGGCCAAAGCCAAGAAGAAAAACAAAAGGCCTTAATGTTCGGGATAGAATCGACTTTGGGAAATTGAAATGCACGGATTCCGTGAATAGGAGAGGACCGCCCGCCGGCGACCCATTACCACTACGGAAAAGCCGGTGGATTCTACGCGGAGTTTCTCGCGCCGCTCGTCGGAAGCGAGTATGACCGGACGGGAAAGCGCAAAGCGACGAAGGAGGTGGGCGGGGTATCATCGCAATTGCTTCGCTACATTGAGATTCTGTTGGTATTTCCATGGAAGATTGCACTGGGCGACAAGAATGGCTATCCGTTCATGCCCGCGAAGAAGATACAGGTCGCCAATCCGGCGAGCTTCCTGGCCCAAAAAATTCTCATCCACGAGCAACGGCATTACAGGGACAAGGCCAAGGATCTGCTGTACATGCACGATACGATTGAGTTGTTCTCGGAACATCTGGACGAACTGCAGGGGCTGTTTCGAAAAGACATTGCGCCGAAACTTCATGCGCGAAGGGTAGCAGAACTGGAAGGGGCGCCGGAGAGGCTCTTCGGCAAGGTCGAGGACACCGCACGGGAAGCCGCGCTCATGGCCGCAGGGCGAAAGCTAAGTCCGGAAAGACTCGCCGCGACGACGCAAGCCGGACTCAAAGCAATTGTGGGAAGGAAGGGTGCCCTGGGGTTTCGGTCTACCACCCGTCAGCCGCTTCGCCAATCCTGATCCACATAAGCTTGTTTCGCTCGGTGGCGTCGATCCACCTCGCGTCTCCTTCTGTGTCTGCAGGCAACTTCGCTCTTGCTTGGCGATGCATTTGCGCTCTTTAGGAATGCACGCAGAAAGCCAGCTTGAAGTGGCTGAAAACAAGGGGGAAGGCGAAATAAACGCTATCTCAAATACAAACTCCGGCACGCAAGAAAGCCTGGTTCCGCCACGGACTGCTAGCGTTGTGCGGCTAAGGTTTTCCCGGCGAGAGATGTCTTTCAACATCCGCTCGGCTTCGAAGGTCCTCACCTTACGCAAGGCTACGCTGCCATTCGGCCGCACCGCTGCGATGGGGGAGCGTGCGGGAAAAGTTGGGCCTGACTGTATTTAGGGACAGCCGAGTCTGTCCGGAATCCCAGACAAAAAGCGTTGGCTTGGAGCGATGAGGACTGGTTGTGCTAGGTTATGTACACGTCCCGAGATGTGTAGTAACGACGTAACAAAATCAGCCCAGGTCTATGGAAGCAAGCACGCAATCCGAAAGGGTAGGTATTCGCTTGAAGCGGATACGGGACCGCCTCGGGTTGAGCTTGCGGCAAGTCGAAGAGCGCAGCCGGAAACTTGCTGAGAAGAAACAAAATCCAGACTATTTCATTTCGCGCGGCTGGCTGAACAGCATCGAAAACGGGGAGTACACGCCGAGCGCCTGCAAACAGTACACCCTCGGGGCGATCTACAACGTGCATTGGTCCAGTATCTTTTCCGCGTTCGGTTGCAACATTAGTGACTTCGGGCGCGACCAGGCGATGTTCGCGCCCTCGAAGACGCAGCTGGCAACGCGAGTGTCGAACGCGGACGACACGATCGTGCTTCCGATGAAGTCTGACAAGCAGTTCAAGCTGGATCGCACCAATCTGCTGGCAAAACTGGGCAAGATTTGGGGTGAGGTTCCGATTCGCCTACTCGAACACCTCGACCTTCGCCATGGCGTTTACGGATTCGTGGGTCTCAGCGACCGAACCATGTTTCCCATTATCCGGCCCGGTTCGATCGTGCAGATCGATCAGAATCAACGTAAGGTCGTGCAGGGCAAGTGGGAGGACGAAGACCACCGGCCAATCTATTTCGTAGAATTGCGCGGAGAGTTCATTTGTAGTTGGTGCGAGATGGCCGACGGCGATCTGAACGTGGTTCCTCACCCGAAGTCGAAATGCAAAGTGCGGCGCTTCGCGTATCCGCGAGAGGCGGACATTGTGGGGCGGGTCATCGGCGTTACCATGCGGCTCGTCGAAGCCGAGCAGTAGACGAGGATTAGGGAGATTTAATCCAGTTAGTTTGGAAAAACGGGCTTGGACGCATATCCTGTTCGTCCGTCCCCGATGCTTTGCAATCCTAGAAAAGAGGCCATCATGTTGATCGGAGATCGTTTACGAGAGCTGCGGGAGACCAAGAAGTTCTCCCAAGGCGATATCGAGAAGAGGACCGGACTCCTGCGGTGCTATATTTCGCGTGTCGAGAACGGCCACACCGTGCCGGCGATCGAGACGCTCGAGAAACTGGCGCGCGCTCTGGAGATTCCGCTCTATCAGCTGTTCTACGACGGCGACGAACCACCAAAGCTGCCGAATCTGCTCAGGAGGAAGACGTCGGACGACATCGCGTTTGGTAGCAGCGGCAAACAGGCGACCTACCTCCACAAATTGCGGAAGTGCCTCGGCAAAGCGGCGGAACCGGACAGGAAACTCATCATGGTCATGGCCCAGAAAATGGCTGCTGGTCGCGGCCGTCGCGCGGCGGGGGAAGCCTAACAAGCCAGAGGGCCGCGTCCGAGCGCGCGGCCCTGG
>JBEKVU010000198.1:0-7541 GCA_049513775.1 Candidatus Acidiferrum sp. | reverse complement strand
GACTGGTTAGGCCGAGTGCAACAATGCTCGGAGCTGACATGTATCCCCTTGAATTTCGAAGAGCGCACGGGCCATCTCCCACAGTTACTGCATGACGTAATTGCGCGGTTACGCCAGGGCGCCGATTCCAAAATTCCGATTTCGATCGCCGCCGGCGAGCACGGGGACTTGCGCTATAAGCAAGGCTACTCTGTAGCGATGGCGGTTGACGAATCTCGGCTGCTACAAGTCAGTATTTTCACTATGCTACACAAGAACGTGAAGCACCTAGAATTTGACTCACTGCTTCCTGACATCGTCACGATTGCAGACGAGGTGGACGCCCAACTGAAGCAACAGATGCTAAGTTTTATGGCGCGGAGACCGAGAAAGTCCTTACCGATAGGGTTATCCTAACATGACTGCAGAGAGCAACAAGCGCTCGGCCGAACAAGGTTGCGGTGAGATTGTGCTGGTCATCGAAGATGCGCCGGACGACGCCGCACGGATTTCCGACGAATTAGGTTCATCAGATGGAGAACGGTTCGAAGTAGAGTTGATGGCCGAGCCCTCGGGTGTAATTGAGCGGCTTAAACTGGGCGGGATAGGAGTAGTGGTTTTGTCTTTGCCCTTATCGAACGATATTGGACTCGATCTGTTGGACCAGATAATTTTGGTGGTCCCCCGCGTATCCGTCCTCGTGGTCAGCGAGTTGAAGGATGAAGCCGTAGCTATGCGCGCAGTTCAGCGTGGAGCAAAGGATTACCTGCTCAAAGACCAAGCCGACGGTTATCGACTTCGGCGAGCGATCCGCACCATGATGGCTTGTCGCGCGGCAGAGAGCGTACGCGTCGAAAATGAAAGCAAGAACATAATCTTGGATTCGATCGGAGAGGCAATTCTTCGTACGGATTTGAGCGGCAAGGTTATGTATCTGAATCGTGCAGCACAAATAATGACCGGTTGGAGCCGAGAGGAGGCTCTTGGGCGCCCTCTTGGAGATGTTTTCCACATCGTTGACGAGTTCGGGCAGACCGCGGAATGTCGAAATGCAGCTACCAGCACGCTAGCAGACCGTGCGGCGCAGACCTTGATGAGTAACAAGAATTCTATCTTAATAAAGCGGGATGGCACCGAATGTGGAATCGAAAGCTTCACGAACCCGGTCCTCAATCTAGAGGGGTTTCTAAGCGGCTCTATTCTGACATTCCGTGACATTAGCGCCGCCCGTGCCACGTCGTCTGAGATGGCGCGCCTGGCGCAACACGACTTCCTCACTGGTTTGCCAAATCGACTGCTCTTCAACGACCGGCTCGAACAAGCAATCTCACAGGCGGAGCGGCAGGGAAACCAGTTGGGTGTGATGTTCGTTGATCTGGACCACTTCAAACGGATCAACGACTCGTTGGGTCACGCCGTCGGAGATAAATTACTGCAGTCGGTATCACGGCGCTTGCTGGCGTGCGTCAGGCGAACGGATACGGTAAGCCGGTGGAGTGGAGACGAGTTCGTGGTGCTGCTCTCGCAGATCCAGTATCCGGGAGACGCCGCAGTGAGTGCGCGAAAAATTATAAGGGCCTTGGCTGCGCCGCACGACATCGATGGTCACTTGGTTGATGTTAGCGTATCTCTAGGGGTTAGCACCTTCCCCGAAGATGGCAGCACGTTGGCTAGCTTGCTGGGCAAAGCAGACACTGCAATGTACGAAGCCAAGAAACGCGGCCGGAATACCTATGAGTTCTTCGAACGGAACATGCACGCGCGACTCGCGGAGCGCAGTTCGCTAGAGTCCGATTTACGATTCGCCCTAGGCAGGCGCGAGTTTTTCTTACACTATCAGCCACAATGCAATCTGAAGACCGGGAAGATCACAGGTGTAGAGGCCTTGCTACGTTGGGAGCGCCCCAATCGGGGGCTGGTCCCACCACTCGAGTTTGTGTCCGTAGCCGAAGAGTGTGGACTCATAGCGCCAATCGGGCGCTGGGTGCTCCTGGAAGCTTGCAAACAGTCGAGGAGGTGGAGCGATGAGGGCCTTGAGGTTGTTCCGATTGCCGTTAATGTATCGGCGGCTGAATTCGGTGCCAAGGATTTTTTGTCTGGGATTCGTACGGCACTGATCGCGACCAGTGTTGACCCGCGTAATGTGGAATTAGAATTAACAGAAAGCGTACTTATGCACGACCCGGAAGCTACGATAGTTACGCTTAAAGCGCTAAAGGCGATGGGGATACAGTTGGCGATTGACGATTTTGGTACCGGCTATTCGAGTTTTAGCTACCTGCGGCGTTTTCCGGCTGACGTCTTGAAACTCCATCAGTCTTTCATTCAAGACATTAGCTCCGCCCCTTCAGACACGATGATCGTAAGCGCTATGATCAATATCGGCAAGAGTTTGAAGCAGCGAGTGATCGCAGAGGGGGTGGAAACCCGCGACCAACTCGAATTCCTGCGACTTCATGGCTGTCGTGAAGGACAAGGGTACTATTTCAGTCCTCCGATTCCGCCATTGCAGGCCGGAAAGTTGTTCAAGACCGGACCACTTAGGATGGTGAACTAGTTTCAACACACGACCGACGGCCACACCTTGATTCAGCCGGGAGGCCTATATGTCTGACGTGTGGCGATATCCCGTTTGGCGAGGACCCTGCCTCGCTGGCCTGCTTGAAATGAATTCAAGGAAGATGAAAACCAAAATTGCCGATGCCGAAAGCGTGATTCGTAGTCGCATGGTAGGCAGCGACGCAGAACCCGACGAGCGTCAGGCAATCGAAGACGCCCTGAACGCGCTCAAATTCTTGGATCGGCTAGACAATTGATTCTTCGCGGGCTTCTGGCACTTCTGCTCGAATCGCGTCAATATCCAGCATGATTTGATCGAAGTCTAGCTTCAGTCCAAGCTCCAGTCTCTTCTCGAAGCCACGTCGAAATTTCAGCAAATGTGCTGGGACGAGCATGCGGAATTTAACCATCATCGAGTCCGCCGACAGACCGCGCATTCATCAAGAGCGACGAAAAGTCCTGCCCTTTATCAAACACGGCATCAACGCCCTGCGATAGAGCTTCCTTCTCGGCATACACATCGATATTGCTGGTTATCAGGAACACTGGGATTCGCGGGCGAGCGATCTTTAGGGCCGCCGGGATGTCCAAACCAGTCTTCGAGGAGAATTCCATTTCTAAAATAATCAGGTCGGGAGAGCACTTGATGGCTTTTCTGACGGCATCTACATCGCTGGTTGTCACAGCACAAACCGACAAATCCTTCTGTGCTTCGAAGAATTCCCGAAGGGATTCGCAGAAGGCCATGTCACCACAGGCTAAAAGTACTCGAAGCATGACGCCCTCAACTGCACATGAGCCTTGGCCTAAGGGATTGGAGTCGGTGGGAAGTTATATTACCTTTACTCCACTATTAACACTATTGTTATACAAAATTTAGTGTCTGACACGCTCGTGAAGCGGCGGAGTACAATTACTACTAATTTAAACTTCTTTATTGATTAATTCTACCTTCTCCGTATATTATCCCAGTCAACAATGGTATACCACTTGAGTTGGAAATGGCGCAATGGGAAAAACCCTCTTAGTCGAAAAACTGGTCGAACGCGAAGAATTGCAATTTCTGGCGGACGCGTTGCCCGTGTGCGAGAGAGCGGGAGTCGAACAGAGACTCGCTGACTGCGAAGAAGTCCTGAATTATCTTAAAGATCGTTTTGCCGAACGGAACGAGGCATATTCACTGCGCGCGGCCCCGCCCGCAAGGCTTTGCCGAGCGTCCGCCGCTGACGCCGAACAGTTACAATCCGAGCTAGCCAGTATGGACGATGTGGCGCTGCTGCGATACGGCTCCCTTTTGAAATACATCGTGTGCGCGGAAGCCTGCCTGCAAGACCTTCCGCTGGACGCTTGTCGAGCCAAGCTTCGGGAGGCCCAGATCGAATGGCGGCGGCGATTCGGCAAGAGCGTTATTACTGACTCGATCTAACTTCACCTGACCCTGGAAAGCCTCTCAGCCCCGGTGTGCCATCGAGCATCGTAGTTTTCCACAACATTCTTCTGTATTTGCATACCTGCCACTTGACACATAGTGTAGACATTACTATAAAAGCTGCGTCCCCGGTGCTCGTCGTGATCGCCCCAGAGAAACGGGGACAACTTCTCGCGGCCCAGCCACGCGCACCGGGGCAGAGACTTGGGAGGATTTATGCACTACTACCCGGCCGAGCCACACGCCTTGGCGTCGACCATGTCTTGATCGTCATCCACGATTGGCGTTTTGTTTTCCATCATAGAATTTAGCGCCTGTCGAGCATTCCGATTCGCAAATGGGGAACACATCGAGAGGCCGAGGAAAACGGTGACCCCATTCTCCTCAGTGGCTCAGCCGATTAGTTCGTGGCGGTCTGGCGGAGCAGCCGAGGGTGGGGCGGTTTCGCCGAGGGCCTTGCGGATGGCCGCCAAGAGTTGATCGTTGTCGACTGGTTTTTCGAGAAAGGCTATGGCACCGGCATTGATGGCGCGCTGTTGATTGCCGTGACCGGCGCGAGCCGAGACGACGATGACCGGGATGACCGCGACAGCGGGAATGGTCTTGAGCCTCTCCATGACCACGAAACCGTCGCCCGCGGGCAGGCCGAGGTCGAGAATGATCAAGTCCGGTTCTTGCTTGCGAGCCTCGGACATGGCGGTGAGGCCGTCGGCGGCGAAGATGGGATCGTAGTGGTTGGCCTTGAGGCGGACGTACATGCCTTGGCGGACATCTGGGTCGTCGTCAACAATGAGAATTTTCTTATTAGACATGGGTCACCATCCTCGAGGAGATTTCATCGTTCATGAGCTGCTGAAGTTGCGTGGCGACGCGCTCAGAGAAGTTCTTCATGGACTCCGTCGCGTCGCGTTTAATGGGTTCTAATGAGCGGTGAGAAACGGCAGTAGTAAAGCCCGCAAGCTGCAGCGCCGCGGAGCTCTGCAAACGTTCGCGTACCCGCTTGGCGATGGCGGCGGCGCCGATATCGTCGGTAATGGCGAGAATGAAGAAGAGTTCGGTGGGACCGGAGGCGGACATTTTGGGTAAGAGAATGTCCATATCCGAGTGTAAACAGCCCTGCAAAATCTCACGGATACCTTGGCTCTTTTCGACGCGATCGGCGTCGGAAAGCCAGGCGGTTTGCGAAGCGATTTCGATGACGATGAGAACAACGGGGCCCTGGGTGTGGCGTTCGCGCTTGAGCGCCGGGGCGATGAGGTTGGAGAGGGAAAAAATAGGCAAAACAACGGACAGGACGGCGCCTTGCCCCTGTGATGCGGCGGCCCACATGCGTCCACCCTGGCGGTTGACCAAGTCCTTGCAGATATAAAGACCGAGGCCAAGGCCGTTGCGGCCACCCAAATCTGGATGGGCGGTCTGGAAGAGGCGCTCAAAGATTCGCTCGGTCATATCCGCGGCGATGCCGCAGCCGGAATCGGAGACGGTGAGAAGAAGGAGGGAGGAGTCTTCCGGGAAAATCCCCGCATGAAGGCTAACCAAGCCGCCGGGAGGCGTGAATTTGATAGCGTTGTCGAGAAGGATGATAAGAATCTGCCGGAGCCGTGTGGGGTCGGCACAGACCGGGTGCAATGGTTCGGTAATCGTCGAGTTCAGGGTGATGCGCTTGGCCTCGGCGGCGCCGCGGAGGGTGTTGACGGCGTCGAGAACCGCCGCGGAGGCCGAAGTGCATTGCAGGTCGATCTTCAATTTGGCGGCCTGCATGCGGGTGACTTCGAGCAAATCATTGATCATGGATTGCAGTTGCTTGGTGTTGCGCAAAATGATGCCCAGGTACTCAAGCTGTTCGGGATTTAATTCACCGGCGAGACGGTCGAGAAGAATGGTCACGAACTGATAGATGGCGGTGAGCGGGGAACGCAGCTCATGGGAGACGTGGGAGAGAAATTCGTCTTTGAATTGCAGCTGATTGGTGCGGACGAGGTCGGCCTCCGCTTGCATGCGGTGGCGCTCGATGGCGTGGCGAAGGGCGCGGGGCAGGGCGCGATTTTCGATCTGGCCTTTGATCAGGTAGTCCTGCGCGCCTTCTTTCATGGCTTGCGCGGCGAGAGCTTCGTCGTCGAGGCCGGAGATGACGATCAGGGGGACGTTGGGGGCAACCGCGTGGGCCATGCGGACGGTATCGAGGCCGTGGGCGTCGGGTAGACCCATGTCGAGCAGAACAATGTCCGCGCTGCCTTTCGCGAGATGGACCATAGCGTCACTCATGCGCAAGAGGTGGGTGAGTTCGAAACTGCCGGGAGCTTCGCCGCGGAACATCTCGCGAAGCAGGCGGGCGTCGCCCTCGTTGTCCTCCACCAAGAGAATACGAAGTGAGTTTTTATTCATGGGAGTGAGTGGGCAGTTTGACTACCGTCAGCCAAAAGCTGTCGATGCTCTTGATTACGGTAAGGAAGCCTTCAAGGCCCACGGGCTTGGTGATGTAGCAATTGGCGTGCAGACGGTAGCTGCGTAAAATGTCGGCGTCGGCGGCGGAGGTGGTGAGGACCACAACGGGAATGGTCTGCAGTGTTGGGCTATTCTTAATTTCATCGAGGACCTCGCGGCCGTCTTTCTTGGGCAGGTTTAGATCGAGCAAGATGAGGTCCGGGCGGGGGACATTGGCGTACTCTCCCTGGCGCGCTAGAAAGGCCATGGCGGCCACGCCATCGGAGGCCACGTGAAGGTTGACGTGGACCTTGGCATCCTTGAATGCTTCGCGGGTGAGGCGGACGTCTCCGGCGCTATCTTCGACCAGCAGAACCTCGATGGGTACCGGAATACCAGAACCTGATTTGGTCATTTGACGCCTCCGTCGGGCAGCGCGAAGAGGAAGGTTGAGCCGCTTCCCAAAGCGGACTGAACCCAGATTCTTCCGCCCAGGCGCTCGACAATTTTCTTGCAAATGGTCAAGCCGATGCCGGTGCCTTGGAACTCTTTTTGGCCATGTAAGCGCTGGAAAAGGACAAAGATTTTTTCAAAGTACCGCGGATCGATTCCCAGACCGTTATCGCGTACGGAAAAGATGCATTCCTGCCCGCCGTTTTTCGCTGCGGAAACATGGACGCGAGGAGTTTCCGCGCTACGGTATTTGATGGCATTCGCGATGAGATTCTGTAATACCTGAACGAGTTGGGCATCGTCGGTGACGATGGCCGGCAGGGCGTCGTGAGTTACGACCGCGCCGCTCTCTTTGATGGTTGCTTGCAAGTTGGTGAGCGCGACTTGCAAGGCGCTTTCGCTAGAAATCTCGCGTGGCGCCTTCCCCTCGGTGCCGGCGCGCGAATACGCCAGCAAATCGCGGATCATCCCCTGCATGCGGACGGCCCCGTCCACGGCGAAAGCCATGAACTCATCGGCGTCGGCATCCAATTGCCCGGTGTAGCGCTGGGCCATGAGCTGGGTGTAGCTGGCCACCATGCGCAGCGGTTCCTGGAGATCATGTGATGCGACATAGGCAAATTGCTGCAGTTCATTGTTGGAACGCTGCAGCTCGACCACGGTCTTCTCTAGCTGTTCCTGGGCTGCGCGGCGTTCC
>JBEKVU010000197.1:0-7619 GCA_049513775.1 Candidatus Acidiferrum sp. | reverse complement strand
TCGCATCGTCCGCAGGCCACGCTTCATTGCTCGACGACCATGTCGAACTGTCGCCGGAAGCCGCAAAAAAGTTTTGCCCTTGTGCCGACATCTTCTCAAAGTACGGATCGAGCGTGCTCGGATCCGCCGGCGTCCAGCCCCACGAACACCCAATGGTTGTCGGCAGCGGGCTATGCGTCGTCATCGCGCTAATGATCGCGGTGTCCAGCGATCCAACGTACACCACCAAGCTCGATAGTCCGGGCGCCATTCCAATCGCCTGCGTCATGTCCAGCGTTTGTTCGGTGTCGTCGCAGTCTCCGCCCGCTCGCGAATCCACGCACGAAGTGCTCGTCCCGTCCGTTGACAGCAACGTAATCGGCACATTGTTCGTTTGTTTCACATTGGCGAAATACGTGTTCAAGTCCGCCAAGTCGGTGCCTAGGTATTCGAACAGTCCGAGATTCTGTCCCGCGCCCGTCAGCGCCGTCCCGCCGTAATACGCCGCCCGCATGTCGCTGCCTAGAAACGACGCCGAAGGTCCGGACCCGGTCGTGGCGTGCGTTACCACCGCCTCAGGCTCGATCCGGTGCGCCTTGGCGTAGTCGCTCTTCTTCACGAACATCGGATGCGGAATCGAATAGTTGTCCAAGCCCGATACGTGCCACAGCGCGAACGGCAACTCCGTGGTTGGCTCGCGATCCGGCGCGTAAAAGATTCGGTTCTCTGTCGGGTGTTGGTAGGTTCGCAAAGTCACGTGGAACGCCGCCTCAATCGACGACACCGGCCCCTTGATTAGCACGTCCATCCCATCGCGCGACCCGCCCACCACCTCGAAGCCATACGACTTCGCCATGCGCACTGCCGCGTCATAGTCTTCCTGCGTCGGCCCAAACCGCGCAGTAAACTCCGGCACCGTAAGGAAATGCCGGTACGAGGCGCTGGTTGGATCGTAGACTTCTTTCAGAAATGCATTCAGCCCTGCCGGGTCGCGTAAGTTCAACACCATATTCACTGTCATGATCTGACCTGCGGGCAGACGCCCTACAGCCTTCGCCTCAGCCGTGCGCACAGCTTCTCGCACATGCCGCGTCGCAACCGACTGCGCATGAATATTCGTTGCTACTGCCGAGAGCAGCGCAACGATGGTGAACAAGTACAAACCAACTCTTCGGACCATGGTTTCTCCTTTTGAGCGGGGATTGTCACAAGGGGATGTCCGATTCGCTTGGGAGGGGAGACCGGCACGGGCAGCCCATTTGGCAGAGGAGGTTACCATCTTTAAACGTTAAGCGCGAGCGAAATTCCGTTTTGCGCTCCTCGCGCATCACTTCATCCATTGCGATGTTTACGTATGGTATATATTACACTAAGATATCTACACCGATGGCACAGGCACCTTTGTCTGTGGTCGGTCCAAATACGCGCGTGATCTTAGTCAAATCGCCAGGCCAGACCGTCTCCGTTTCGCTTAACAAATCCTGCGCGGCCGCTTGGTCCAGGCAATTTGCGCAAATCCATCGCCATACAAATTTCCTCAGTAGACGGACCGCGCCAACTCATTTGCTTCTCGCGCGCCCGGTGTGCCAAAGGGGACAGACATCCGAAATGTTTCGGTGTATTTATCCTTTGCTTGGAGACCTACTATGGCCAGAACGGAAACGAACCTCGCACCCGGAAGGCACCATTGCAAGAATCCCGCAAACCATACCGATTCCGCACCCATGCCAGGCAGCGGCACCGCGCCCGCCTCGCAAGCCATCGAGCGCGAAAGTGTCTCTGACACCCATCCGCGAAAGGCTGCTCGTCCGAAATATTTCAAAGAGGTCTTTGCTAGGCAGAAATGGCATAAACCCTACGCCGACGCCTTAATGGAAGGTGACTCTTCCAAAATCCCCGCGGCCATCGCCAAGGCGGAGCGCGCCATTTTCGGTCGTTATTTGGAACTGCGCTTCTCCGCGTTCCACGCCGAGGAAACTGCCGACTTGGATCGCGCCATTGCTGCTCTGCGGGAAATTACCGGTGAGGCCAAGCCGGTACCGCCGGTCGTCGGCGGCTAATTCTTAGGCGGCTTCCCCGTTCGCTCGCGTATCGCCGCGATGTCCAACATGATCTGATCGAACTCCAGCTTCAATCCGCGCGCCAGTCTTTTCTCCGCGTCGCGCTTGAGGTCCGTAAATGTAGCAGGGCGCTTCCGATGTGCTCGTCCTGAGCCCCTCTGCGATGCGCGGACCATTGGGCCACAATGCTCAATCCTTGTTGATAAAGTGTCACGGTTTAAAAATCGAAAAACTTTTGCCCGCTAGTGTTAATATTTCCGCCATGACGTGGAGCCGCCTAAAAAAGCCCTGCAAGTGTTCCCACAGCAAAAGCATGCACTCGACCAAAACCGTCAAGGGCAAGCCCTTCACCGCCTGCAATCATCCCGGCTGTGACTGCAAAAAATTCCGCCTCACCAAGTCCTAGTCGAAGCACTTCGCGAAGCTTAGCGCGATCAGCGCATCGACCGGCCCCTGCCAAGAACATCGGGCACGTCGCCGTTCGAACGCGGGAACGGCTGGCTGGGTCGATTCACCGCCCGCATGGGACTGTTCGATTCATAGCCAATTCTATTGTGCATTGCCTCTGCCACCGGCATCTGCCTACCCAGAGAGTTCACGAATGGTACCGGTAACCGGGTATGGTAATGCTCTGGATGCGCGCGTACGCTTCGACAGATATGGAATTGAACAGTCACCGCACTGTAGTCGCGCTGCGGTTAACTGTTTCGAGGAAATATCAACCATAAGAATGAGGTGAATAATGCGTGGATTTGCGCTTCTAATGTTAGCTACTGTTGCCGGAATCTGCTTCACCGCCACCCCTCCCAAAGCGGCGGCTCAGGTCAGCGTCACCGTCGGAGCAGAACCTGAATGCCCCTACGGCTATTACGACGTTGCTCCTTATAACTGTGCTCCCACCGGATACTACGGCCCTGAGTGGTTTAATGGCGAAGCCTTCGTAGGCGTGGGCCCGTGGTTTCACGGCGCCGACAACTTCCGGGGCAACGTAAATAACCGTCTGCATCCTGATCACGGCTACAACGGCCCCATGCCGCAACGTGGCGAGAAAGCTGAGTCCTCCAAGCGCATCGACAACGCCCACTTCAAAGGTAACGAAGAGCGCGACGGTCGTGGCCACGCCACTAGCGGCAAACACTAATCCGTCGAACCGTTGCTGCTGCCGCGACGACGTTTCTAATTCGTTCCACACACCGGCAAGCCGAGAGGCAGCTTCGGTACCGGTCTCTAGAACCACGCCTCTCCGCAGTGCTCCGCTTTCCGGCGGCGCTTCGCCCCCTACCGGTTCCCGTCCACGTATGTCTAAAACTGCACAGACGGCCCGCGCCGCACGTGGTATCTATCACCTTGCAGGACGTTAATAATGCCCAACACGCTGCGCTACCCCGTCTGGCAAGGCCACTATCTCGCCGCCATGCTGGAAATGAATTCCCGAATGATGAAAGCCAGGATTGTCGATGCACAAGATGCCATTCGCAGCCGCATGATCGGCAGCGAGGCAGAACCGGAAGAGCGCCAGGCCATCTCAGACGCCTTGCAGGCCCTGAGATTCTTGAGCCGCTAGCAAGCCCTGCAACGCCCGCAATCATCGCGCCTGTGACCGCAAAACATTTCCGCCTCACCAAGGTTTAGCGGGCTAGCCTCGCGAACATCCGCCGAGCCGCGCGCCGAACCGGCATTGCGCATTCCCTATGGCTAGTTGCCAGCCCCGTGTTCGCCTCAGAACTCCCGATCACCCGGATTGCGCCGTCAGCACGCCTATGCAAACAAGGATCCCCAACGTCACCACATCAAATATCACATGCAGCGTATTCGGCCGCATACCATTGCGTTCCGGCAAAAACGCGTGCGTCGCCCCATACATCACCTGGTACCGCGCCGCTCGCTCTGGCTCCGCCCGAAACACGTACGGAATCCACCACGCCTTCAAGGACCCAACGCACGCCAGCAGGTAAAATATCCACAGAAACCAAATCAGCCACCCCGGATACTCTCTGCCAAAATACACCACGCTGCCCACCAACCCAATCGCCACCGGCGTAAAATTCGTGAGCGTCGCAACCAACAATTTCCCACGCGTAAACTCCGCCCGCACACCCTTCAAATCATTCAGCTTCCCCAGCGGAAGCCAATTGTGCAGCCCCACAAACAACGCCGCAAAACACTCCAGCGCCACCAACACCGTCTGAGCCACGGGATGCATAGTCCTCAGAGTGTACCGGTCGATAGCAACTTTACGAACACCAAATGCCGCGACTCGTAAATATTCAACCCACCGAACAGTTGTCTGCATTTCGACAAATTGATACATTCTGACGCGTGACCCTTCGCAACTTCGTGTCGTACCTCGGAAGCTATCTCATTTTCAGGCTACAGCGACAATCCTGGCACTTCCCTCATTCAGCCAGGCCCAGCCCGATCACTTCCACCAAGCCCTCGCGCTCGCCGCTAAGCTCTCGACACTCGCCGCGCCAGAGTCGCAGCCCTTTCATCTGAAGCTCGCCGCCCAAGACAGCGTCACCCATAGCCCCGACTACTCCGCCGAAATCGAGCTCTGGTGGGCCGCGCCAGACAAATGGCGCCGCGTCGTAAAGGCACCAGTCTTCAGCCAGGTCGCCGTTCAGAATGGCACGCACTACTACGAATCAAATTCCCCCGAAGACTATCTCCCCTACTGGCTCGACGAACTGATTCAATACTCGGTCCGCCCGATTCCCGCTAATGCTCTCGAGAACGTTTCCGCCGACGAAGATCGCCCAAGGTGCGCAAACTGGGAGCAGCGCCACGGCGCGGGAGATCAAATGTTCTCCTCCTACGCTTCGGTCTGTTTCAATCAAGACGGCACCGTGAGCCAAATCCTCGCGGAGCCCATCGGCCTCGCGTTTTCCGACTACTACCCCTTTGACAACAGGCTGATCGCCCGCCAACTCGAAGTTTGGCCCGGCGCCCGCGCCGACATAATTGCCGAAATCTCGGTTCTCGAACCATTGGAAAGGGCACAACACGCGGCCACCGGCGAACAGGCGTCCGATGTTTTTGACGTGCCGCAAGACACCGGATTCGCTTCCCGCCTTCGCTTCGTCCAACTTCCAGACTCCGCGCTCGTTCCAGTGGACTCGCCGGCCCGCACACCACTCGCTTGGCCATCGAGTTTCACGTTTCCCGTCGACGGTGTCATCGCCATCCAGGTACAAATAGATCGCACCGGCAACATCCGCGAGCTCCTTAGTTCCATTTCGAAAAATCAGAGGATTAATCACGGCGCGGTTGAGCAAATCAAAAATTGGAAATTCCAAACCTTCCGCGTGGACGGCTCGCCAGTGCAAGTATCCGCCACCCTTGAAGTTCCATTCCACCTGAAGTACGAGCCGCTTGGCGCAAACGGCAAAGAATTTCCGCCAATTTCTTTCGGCGCGCACATGAAGCAGTCTCGTGCTCTCAGCGATTTACGCGCCGCCGGCAGCGTTCCTTTTCGTCTCCGTGCAAGCTTCAAGCTGAGCGAAGGCCAAGCGGGCAAATATGAGGAAACGTGGCGCTCGCCCGACGAGTGGCAACGGCAAGTCTTGCTGGACGGAGCGGTGCTGCACCAGTCGCGCGCTGGCGGGACCGCCTCTACACAACTCCACGGCGATACCCGCAACAAGACCCAATTGCTGGCGACCCTATCGGCGCTCTCCGATCGCTTCCCGGACCTGCGTACTTTTCAGGAGGGCGATTGGGGCAATTCCGCCGTGCCCGCCACCAACATCTACCCCATAGCCCCCGCAGACCCCAGCGAACCCGTCCTGATCCGCGCCGCGCGCGGTGCAGTCGACGCAAATAATCACCCGGCAGACGGCCAAGCCTACTGGTTCGATGCCGAGGGCCTTTTGCGAGCCAACTTCACCGATGGATCCACCATCGTCAATTCCAATTTCGCGCTCTGGCGCCAATTCCAAGTCCCACACAAGGTTGAGCTCTTCCAAGGCACGACCCCGCTAGCTGTTCTAACCGTGGATTCCATCGACCCGCTGTGAACAGAAAGCGGGCGATGGCCATCACGGCGAAACACGTAATCGCATCGGAAGCATTCCCTGAACGCACAGCGCTTCCGGGATGAAAAAATAATCCGCTGTGCTACAATTAGAGAACTGTGCGCCCGTAGCTCAGCTGGATAGAGCGTCTGGCTACGAACCAGAAGGTCGGGAGTTCGAATCCCCCCGGGCGCACCATTTTTCAAAGGTCCAACCCGGACACATGGGTTACACAACGTACCTAGGACATAGGTAACACTTTTGGGCCGAACGGATTTTCGAGAGGTTCGAGCACCCGAGTCTCCAGATCGAAGTAGCCCAAATCATAATCCATAAAGCTGACCAGCCAGATATCGTCGTGAACTTCTTTGATGCCGACGGCCTGCCCGGCAAAGACCTGGCTGAAATTGATTTTTTTTCGACCCAGGCAAATTCTACCGCACCGGGTGACAACGATGGTTTTGTCGTGGAGCGGGTAGTCGATGTCCGGCAGTCCAGTATAGGGACGCGTGGACGGCCGATAGACTTCGGCGGGACACTTCATGTCCAGGGCTTCGTGAGGACGTTCGTTGTTGAAGACCTCGATGAACTTGTCGAACCTAGCCTGCTGCTGCAGAAAATTCCGAGCGGCCGGCTTAGTGGCCTCTTTCTTCAGCGTGAGATGCATGCGTTCGTGGCGGCCGTTTTGTTGCGGGTGACCCGGTTTGATCCGTTCGATGCCGATGCCCAGCCGCAGCCACCAGACGGCGAGCTTGCTCAAGTTGAACAACGCCTGCGCGGATGCGAAGGGCACACCGTTATCACTGCGAATGCTGGCGGGCAATCCGCGCTCTTTAAAAAGCCTTTCAAACACAGTAAAAGCGTAGTTTTCTCTGGTGGAGGAAAGGCCTTCGCAGGTCAGCAAATACCGGCTGGCGTGATCGGTGACCGTCAGCGGGTAGCAGTATTGATGATTCCCCAGCAAGAATTCGCCCTTGTAATCGGTGCACCACAATTCATTGGGCTGCTGGCCCAACGATAAAGCGGTTCCCTGAGCGCGACGACGCAAGCGGCCGCGGCGCTCCACCAGTCCATGACGATCCAGCACCGCATGGACGGTGCTTTTGGCCGGCGTAGGAATACCAGAGAACCGGCGAAGCAAGCGCTCACGGATTTTGCGAGCACCCCAGCTGGGGTGCTCACGCTTCATGTTTAAGACGTAGTTTTCCACCTGGAAAGGGAGCTGATTCGCGTACCGATACGGACGTCGGCTCCTATCCGTCAGTCCTTGCACCCCGCATTCCTGGTAGCGATCAAAGATCTTGTAGCCCGTCTTACGGGAAATGCCATACTCTCTGCAAAGTTCCGCCATCGCCTCGCCGGCTAGCCGGCGAGCCACAAACTGCAGTCTTTCATCCATCACCGAACACTCCTTCCAAGGCATCACTCCCTCCCCTCTACGGGGAGAAAGTGTCACCTATGTGTCCGGTACAATGTGTTACCTATGTCTCAGGCCGCTCATCAGAATCTTGTCATTTTACTTATGCATTCTGCAGAGTGAATCAACAGGCCGTTTCTATGTTGGCCA
>JBEKVU010000196.1:0-7653 GCA_049513775.1 Candidatus Acidiferrum sp. | reverse complement strand
AGTGTTTGCACTTGCGATTGCAGCTGCCGCACCAGCACCGCCAGCGTTTTCAAATCCGCTGTCGAATCGGCCCCAGCCGCGCCCGGCGCGTCCTGACTTCGCGCAGCTTCAGATGACGCCAGCAAAAAAATGGCGAGCGCGGCCGCCGACAAAAAGAGTCCCATGCGCCGGTTGCGTTGCATAAAAACCTCCTGAGCATCCACAAATATCTTGGATTTCCGATCGTGCCACCAGGTGAGAATGCCTTTTTACCCTACCCCTGCCGCCGCCCCGCGTTCCAACGATTTCCGTTGGATGCCGAAACTCCCTTCGACGCACTCCTCATTCGCAAATCTACATGCACTACCCATCCACGGCCGCCGACACAACCCTTACAAGAACCGGACAATCATTTGACGCTTCGATAGCAACCTCGTTGCACGCCTAAATTACCTTCGCCTCTCTAGCAGTACATCTTAATTCCGCAGCATAAGGGAGTCGAAAAATGAACAGTCTTATGAATCGCGCATTAAATCGCCGGTCTCTGCTGAAGACCGGAGCACTTGCAGGGGGGGCGGTGGCCATCGGCACCGGCCTGATGAGCAGCGCAACACCGGCATTTGGCCAGGAAAGCGAGAAGCTGACGCCCGGCGACATCGCCATCCTGCGCTTCCTCGCCACCGCCGAACTCATCGAGACCGATCTGTGGGTTCAATATGCCGAGCTCGGTGGCCTCACCTCGGGTGTGCCCATCGAAGTGAATGCGAACCAATCGTTGAACCCCTACCAGGCCGCGCTCTCGAATCTCGATACCGATGGCCCGCAATACATTACCAGCAACACCCTGGACGAACTCACGCACGGCGAATTCCTGAACGGCTACCTCGAATCCAAGGGCGCGGAACCGGTCAACTTTGACGAATTTCGCACCTTGCAAGGCAGCACCGCCACAGGATCCTCGGGCATCCCTCGGCTCACCAACCTCATGCATCTCAACGTGGACACCAGCTGGTTCGTCCGCTATCGCAGCGCCACTAATCCGGACTTTGGCGCCACCTTCCCGCAAGCCGTCACCATCACCAATCGCACGGCCATCCCCATTACCGATGCCGATTTCGGTGACGTCAACCACATCCAAGTCATCGCCAACACCGCAGCCTTCCATTTCGGATACATCGAACAGGGCGGCTCCAGCCTGTATCAAGCGCTCGGCCGCAAGGTGAGCAGCCTCGAAGTTTTGAAGATCACCCAGGGCATCGGCGGAGATGAAATCGCGCATTTCCTGGAATGGGTGGATTTTGCAGGCAACGGCGTGCAACAACCGGTGGCTCCTGTCTCGGACAGCGGCCTCACCTTCCCCGACTTCTTCGCCCTCGCGAACCCCAACGAACCGTTCAGCCCAACCAACACCAACAACCCGCTGATTCAGCCCAGCCTGATTTTTCCCGTGCCTTGCGAATTCATCAGCCCCAAGCTGCCGCACTGCTCCGTCATTCGCCCCACCGATGACAAATTTGCCGGCGCCGTGGCCACCCTCGCCTCCTTCACCGCCGACGGACTTTTCACCGGACAGTCCAAAAAGTTCCTCAACCTGCTAAAACAACTCGCCGAAGAAGCCGACGCCGCCTTCCGCCAATTTTAATCAGCCGCGGGTTCCGCGCTGTTAGGGATGGTCCGGGCCTGCTCTTCGAGGGGGAGGCCCGGCCAAATTTCGAGACAACAAGAGGGCGTTAGAGCCCATGATTCCCCGCGCCGCATCAAGTCACCGCGTAATCGGCACAGAGTTACTTGCCTTCAACCACGTGGATCGTTTGAGGCGCAAGATTCCAGCCGCGTATCACGACGTGCGCGGGCCCATTTCCGGCCGAGGCCGGATACTCGACTTCAATCTCCCGGGTTTCGCCGGGCAACAGTGAGACGTAGTTGTCGCTGAGATACGCGGGAAGAATGCGTGCCCCGTCGCCCGCACTCACCAGCGTAAGTTTATTTTCAAGCGCTGCGGTGTTCCCGCCATTCCGCAGTTGCACGCGCACGCGAATGGCGTCACCTGAACGGGCGGCGCTCGCCGTCGCGGTTACTTGCGCGGGCCCTAGTCGGGTCAGCTGCCGGTAAGTAGCGCTCTCCCCCGCGAGCCAGTATAGATTCTGCGATAAGATCTGGCCTGCCGCGTTGCGCAATTCGAGTTTGACCAAGACCACGTCCGTGGCCAGCAGTTGCGCCAAATCCAGTTTGAATCCGCTGGTCAACGCGTCCGCAGCCGCATCTTTCTGCTCCGCATGGTGCAGCAATAATTTGTTTCCCAGCGAATACACGCTGGCATCGACCGTCAACCCCGCAACCGCCGCGGCCGAGGTATTCACTACATCCACCTCATTGTCCGAAGGATCGAGCTGCACGTGTAGCGGCTCGCATGCGATCTTTACGCCATAGTAAGAAGCCTGCGTGTCGTAGTCATGGCTGAAAATCTGCCACGTCGTGCTGGGCCATGCCGGCTGCGTCATCCATAGCATGCGCCCGCTGTTCGGCGCCCACAGATGCGCGTTCATTCCCTCGAAAATTGCGCGGTGATCCACGTAGTTAAGCATCTGCGCTTTGCGCTCAAAATCTTCCAGGCTCGTCGGCGCGCCAAACTCCGCCTGCATTTCCGCCATGAACGGCGCAACATCTCCGTTACCGCTGAAGTGCCAGTCGTGATAGGCCCACACATCGTCCATCGGCCACTGATCTTGTTTCGGCGTCGTGCTGCGGAACGATTCCAGCGTCGGCATCGACGGCGTTCCCGTCTCCACCGAAAATCCGTGATTCAGCGTCGTAAAATACATCTTCGGATTCATGTACTTGTACGGCCCGCTGTGTTGCAGGTTGATCTGGTTCGAACTGGGCGAATAATAGCGCGTGCCGTCCAACGCGTTCACCAGCTCCGCTAGCCCTTGATTAATGATCGGCTGCGGAACGCCTTCGTTCCGCCCGCACCACGCCGCGATCGACGGATGATTGCGGAAGCGCAAAATCACATCGCGCGCATTGTTCAGAAACAGCGCCGGATCTTCAGCTTCGATATTGTAATTTTGCGTCGTCTCCCAAAAATCGTTCCAGATGAGCATTCCGTACTCATCCGCAAGATCGTAAAAAACCTCTTCCGTATCCTGGCCCACCCAATTGCGAATCATGTTCAAATTGGCGTCATGGTGCAGCCGGAAATAAGGTTCGAGCCGCTCTCGTGAAACGCGCTTCAGTAAATCGTCCATGCCCCAGCTGCCGCCCCGGCATGCAATCCGCACGCCGTTCACCTTAATGACGAGGTACGGCGCGGTTGACCCGTCATCAATCGCACGCACCGCGGGCGAGGCTTCCGCGCCGGGAGCCAAGGACGAAACCCAAGAATGCCACGACGCTCGCCAAGCCTCCGGAAAATTTGCCGGAAAGGGATCGGCCGCCGGTATCTCCCGCATGCCGGCGTGCGAGACGTCCACCACTCCTTCATTTCCTTTTTTGCCTTTGGTCGGCGCGATCTCCACGCGACGTAAGTGCCCGCTGCTATCCAACAGGCTCAGCTCATAGGTAATCTCCCGAATTCCAAATCGTGTCTCTTTCGTGTCGGATTGTTTGTCGTCTTCCTCAAACGCCACCTTTAAATGGTAGAGCGCCTGCTTGCCATAGCCATTCGGCCACCACAGCCGCGGCTGATTCACCGTCAGTTGCTTGAACTCCGCGGGTGTGAGTTTGAGCGTGGTGACTCCTGACGGCAACGTGACGTCTTTCGCCAACGCCGCGGATTCAAACGATGCTTTCAGTGTTCCGTGCACCGGCGCGTCTGCGGCGTTCATAAGCGGCACGGTGATGGTCACGTCGGCTCGGCTCGTATCGGGCAGCGGCAACGTGGTAACCACCTGCGGATCGCCAATTTTCACCAAGCCCGTCGCGCGCAGTTCCACCGCTTGCCAGATGCCTGTCTCGCGATCCCGCACCCCTGGTATCCAGTCCCATCCTTCGGAGGCAACAAACGTCGGCCCATCCAGGCACATAATCCCGCCGTTTTCCCCCGGACCGCCCTTAATCGACTGCTCCTGCGGAATCCCCGGATGCGGCGGCGGCGAAACCTGCACCGCCAGAACATTCCTCTCAGCCACACCGGTTTTCCAAATTCCCGTGACATCAAACACCCCACGGACAAACGCGCCGGTGATCGTTCCGAGGCGCTGCCCGTTCAGCCACACCGCTGCTCGATAATTGACGCCTTGAAAGGTCAGGGTGAGATGCCTGCCGCGCGCAGGTTCCGGCGAAGCGACTTCCGCGCGGTACCAGTAGTCCTGCTTGTTCAAGCTCTCCGGAATCGCCAGATTGTTGAGTCCGTATTCCGGGTCGGGATACACCCCGCGCTCGATGTACGTCGTCAACACCGTCCCGGGAACGACCGCATCCAGCCAACCAGCAGTGTCAAAACCCATTTGCGCGATCGCTGCGCCATCGGCCTTGATCGTTGGCGCGGCGGCCAATCGCCACGGGCCGGCAATCGTCCAGATGTTCGGCCCGGCTGCCTCCAACGGAGATTGCACCGCTCGAGCGGCATGCGTCACCGGCTGCGAGAAAGGCCCGCGGCCCACAGGCATCGTCGAGGGATCTTGCGGCGCTCGGTAGCCCGCCTGCCCGCGTGTCTGCACTGGCCAACTCTTCGAGCCCTCCTCAAACTCCACAACCGAAAAATCCTGGTGCTTCTCGGCGAGCCGCTTGATCTGCTCGGCGCTGAGCGCTTCGCGCGATAGCGTAAGCGATGCGATGCGTCCGCCGAAGTGCTCCCCGTCCGGCCACGGCAGCGCCGAGGGCGCCATCTGCAGCAAAGGGCTTACGCTGCCGAGCGTAAGTGTGCCGCTCGCCACCTGTGCCCCATCGCTGTATAAATGGAAAGTTACTCCGTCGAACGTCGCGGCCACAAAAGTCCACTTCGCCGGAGCGATGGTCACCGCCGCGCTAAGCGTGTTCTCTTTGCCTATCCATAGCGACAGCGCGTGCGCGTCCGCGCTCAAATATCTCGGATATTCCTCCGTTGTCTCCCCAAGGCCCGCCACCAGCGTCGCGCTCTGGATCGGCTCATCAATCCTTATCCAACAAGATAAGGACCACGCCGAGTCCGCCCGCAGCACCGTATCGTGCTCGCCGAGCGGCACCTTGAGCCCGTCGCCGCCCGCCAGAAAAACGGCGTTGTACGGTCCATATTGCGGAGGATCATTGCTTACCGGGCCCTGCGCGGCCAGCCGCCCAGCCAAAAGAAAGAGCGCCAGCACTCCAACGAAGGCTGGCGCCCAACGCCGCGAAAAAACTGTCAGGGAATTCACCGGAACGCTCCTTGAATACGCTATCGCGTTACAAACCTCCGGAACATATCAAAGAGTCACGCAGTAAGCGGTCCAGTCGGAATTATCTTGTTTGCCCCGCCGGCTGCGGTCAATGCAAGCCCGCGCGGAGCGGCCGTTCGATCACGCGCTCTTTAGCTTGCGGTAGCGCCGAATCAGCGCGTTAGTCGAACTATCGTGCGTCAGCTTAGGCTCCGTCGCAGCACCCAACTCCGGCACGATGCGCTGCGCCAGCACTTTGCCCAACTCCACACCCCATTGATCGAACGAATCGATGCTCCAGATCGTTCCTTGCGTGAACACCGAATGCTCGTACAGCGCAATCAGTTTGCCCAGGGACTCCGGCGTCAGCGTCTCAAGCAGCAACGTGTTCGACGGACGATTGCCATCGAACACGCGATGTGGCACCAGCCAATCCGCCGTGCCTTCGGCCTTTACCTGCTTCTCCGTTTTCCCAAACGCGAGCGCCTCGGTCTGCGCGCAAACGTTGGCCACCAAAATGTCGTGGTGCGCGCCGAGTGGATTCAGCGTCTTGCCAAACGCAATAAAGTCGCACGGAATTAGTCGCGTACCCTGGTGAATCAATTGATAGAACGAGTGCTGCCCGTTGGTCCCCGGCTCGCCCCAATAAATCGGCCCGGTTTCATAGTTCACCGTCTTGCCATCCAAGGTGACGTGCTTGCCGTTGCTCTCCATCGTTAGTTGCTGCAGATACGCGGGAAAGCGCTTCAAATATTGCTCGTAAGGCAGAACTGCCACGGTCTGCGCGCCAAAAAAGTCCGCGTACCACACCGCCAGCAATCCCAGCAGCACTGGCAGATTGCGCTCAAACGGCGCAGTCCGGAAATGCTCGTCCATTTCATGAAAGCCATTCAGCATGGCGCGGAAATTATCCGGCCCGATCGCCACCATGGACGAAAGCCCGATCGCCGAGTCCATTGAGTATCGCCCGCCAACCCAATCCCAAAACCCAAACATGTTCGCGGTATCAATCCCAAACTTCGAAACTTCTGCAGCATTCGTCGAAACTGCCACGAAGTGCTTGGCGATCGATTTTTCATCCCCGCCCAGGCCCTTTAGCGCCCACTCTCGCGCCGTATGCGCGTTGGTCATGGTCTCCAGCGTAGTAAACGTCTTTGAGGAAACGATAAACAAAGTCTCCGTCGCATCGAGGTCCTGCACCGCTTCGGCGAAATCCGTCCCATCTACGTTCGAGACAAAACGGAAATTCATATCCCGCTGGCTGTAGTGCCTCAGGGCCTCGTACGCCATCACCGGGCCCAGATCCGATCCCCCAATCCCGATGTTCACCACATTCTTAATACGCTTACCGGTGTGCCCTTTCCATTCCCCGCTGCGGATGCGATTGCAAAATCCGCTCATCTTGTCCAGAACCGCGTGCACTTCCGGCACCACGTTCTTGCCGTCCACCATGATCGTTTCAGTCTTTGGCGCGCGCAGCGCTACGTGCAGCACCGCGCGATTCTCGGTGATATTTATTTTGTCGCCGCGAAACATTGCATCGATCCGCGCTCGCAATCCCGATTCATTGGCCAAGTCAACCAGAAGCTTTATGGTCTTTTCGGTAATGCGATTCTTTGAGTAGTCCAGGTAAATCCCCAGCGCCTCGGCCGTAAATTTCGTCCCGCGCTTCGCGTCGTCATCAAAAAGCTTTCGCAGGTGTACCTTCCCGAGCGCCTTGTGGTTCGCTTTCAACGCCGTCCACGCCTTCCGCTTGGTAAGCGGCTTCATTGCTGGAGCCTTCAGAGTCGCCTTCGCCGTAGCCATGGTCGTCTTCTCCTTCACGCGTATAAAATCACTGCCCTGCAATTTCTTAAATTTCCACCCTGCGCCGCCCACATTCTGGCGCTTGTCGCCCCAGGTTCTCTTGCCTCGCCGTCCCGTCCGTTGCAAACCGCTCCCCCGAGGCACGAACAATATAGCCCCGCAGGCCGCTTACGGTGAAATTAAAAGAGTAAGCGCACCTGCCGTTGGGAAATGACCTGCGGCGCCCAAACAAGTCGGACGATTCCATCCGGAATCCTATTCGTGATGGCTACACTTGCCAACCGCCTCCAAGCGCGCGATAAAGGGTCACCAGGCTCTGATACTCTGTGCCGCGCGCCTGAGCGAGCACGAGTTCCGCGGAGAAAAGCGATCGCTGGCCGTCCAAAACTTCCAGGTACGTGGTAGTGCCTCCCTGGTAGCGCAATATCGAGAGGCGCACCGATTCTTGCAGGTCCGCAACGGTCTGTTCCTGCCGCACCCGCACGTCATGAAGCTTCTGATAACCGATCAACGCGTCGGACACGTCGCCGAAGGC
>JBEKVU010000195.1:0-7680 GCA_049513775.1 Candidatus Acidiferrum sp. | reverse complement strand
CAAGGCTACTTGGGCTTCGATGTCCTCATCATTGTTTCTCCGTTCTCGTTCGAGTTCGATTTTTCGGCTTCCTTCGATGTTGCCTACGACGGACACACGCTGCTAGGCCTGAACGTTGACGGAACGTTTCAAGGTCCGACACCCTGGCACTTTCACGGTGAAGTTTCCATCAGCTTCCTATTTTTTAGCGTCAGCGCCTCGGTGGATTTGACGTGGGGCAGCAGCACCCAGGCCACCATCCCAGCACAGCCGGTGCTGCCAGATCTTCTGAAGGCACTAGCAAACCCACAAAGCTGGAGCGCGGTGTTGCCTTCGGCAACCACTGTGGCGGTCTCGCTGGCGACGCAGAAACCCAACGACCTCACGCTTTGCGTGCACCCGATGGGAACGTTGCAAGTGAAAGAGACTGTGGTGCCCCTCGATTTGCCGATTACCAAGTATGGAAATGCCGCGCCTTCCGATGGGACCGAGTTCTCGATTCAAAGCGTCCAGATCAGCTCGCAAACCGAAACCATTCAGGCAATTCAGGACTACTTCGCGCCGGGCCAGTTTCTGACTCTGAGTGACGCGGACAAACTCAGCAAACCCAGCTTCGAGAAAATGGATGCGGGAGTGAATATCGGTTCGAGCCAAATCCTAAATGGACAGGACTCGCCGCGAACCGTGGTCTACCAGGAATACTACATTTACGACCCGAACAATCTTTCGACCTTTTCCCGTTTGTACCCACTACCAGCACACATTCACCTTCCCATCAGCTCGCTGGGCGCGGGATTCGCCTCGCCGGTGAAGAATACCGGGCTGCAAAAGTACAGCATCGGACCGACGACTCCAGCGGTCGCTGTGGACGACACGCAGTTCGTCATCACCAGCGTATTGGATCTGAGCATTCGAACCGACGTGCTGGGAAGTTCCGCGAGCACCTACTTCGAGGCACAAGCGGCGCTGAACTCTTATCTGTCTGCCAATCCGGCGGAAGCCGGGAATCTCCAGATTATGCCGCTGCACGAGGTGAGCGCATGAGCAGCGCTCCGACACTTGGCCGCTATCACTTCCAGGCGTGGGCGCGTCGCGGAATTGCCGCGAGCCTGAACACTCCCGACAGCGGAACGTTGCCGAGCCGCGCAAATCTGAGCGTGCAACTGTTTCTCGATGTTCAAGGCGGCGCTGCGCCGAATCCCGTGATGCCGCCAGCGACACCCGTATCGCTGTTTGGTCCGGGAGACGTCGTTGGCGTGGACCCGCGGATGGTGATTCGCACTGAGCCTCGCCCGTTCACGGTTAATTTCGAGCCGAATTACCTCAGCGCAATCGAGTTCGACACCCCGGATTTTCCGTGGCTGTTCACGCCCGCCGCTCCCAATGGCGACCGCTTGCGCCCGTGGGTTGCACTGATTGTTCTGAAAGAGAGTGAATTCTCACTCTCGGCCGCAGCGCCGAATCCCCTGCCGACGATCCTGATCCAAACGCTGGCTGCCCTGCAGGATCTTTCCTTTTCGTGGAACTGGGGCCACGTGCAAATCAGCGGTGACGCCTCGCTCTCCGATGCGCTTGCGACCGCTCCAGGCAATGTGATTTCGCGTTTGCTATGCCCGCGACGCCTCGATCCAGAAACCTCTTACTCGGCGTTTCTTGTGCCGGCGTTTCAAAACGGAGTGCAAGCCGGGCTGGGGCAAGATGTTTCTGCTGTAGCGACTTCTGAACCTGCGTGGACTGCGGTAACGCATGTACCGCTGACGCTGCCGTTCTACTACCGCTTCGATTTCAACACGAGTGACGCAGGCGACTTCGAATCGCTGGTCCGACAATTGACCCCGCGCGTGTTACCCGCAAGCGTAGGCCAACGCTTGATGGATGTGCAGCATCCGGATCCAGATATTCCGTCGGCGGGTGGTCCTCTCGGCCTGGATGGCGCTCTTGAAAGCGTCAGCACGACCGAGACGCCTTGGCCTGGCGCCGACAAGGATGCTTTTCAGGCGGCTTTGCAGACCTGGATCAATCAAACTGCGCCCGCAACTGACGATCCTGCGAATCCAAATACGTATCCAAGTCCCGGCGATCCGGTGGTGGTTCCACCGATATATGGGAGGTGGCAAGCTGCGGTAACGAGCGTGAATCGAACCGCAGCGGGATGGGTAAACGACCTGAGCCTTGATCCTCGCAATCGCAGCGCTGCGGGAATGGGGACGCAAGTTGTGCAAGGAGAACAAACACAGTTGCTGGCTTCTGCGTGGCAGCAAGTGGATGGTGTGCTGCAGGCCAACCAATTCTTGAAAGAAGCACAACTGGCTCGTGCGGTTAGCCAGCAACTCTACCGGCAGCATTTGCAACCAGCACAGCCAGAAACATTATTAAGCTTCACCGGGCCGTTACACTCGCGTCTTCTCGCAAGTCCCACGACTGTCACGGCGAAAATTCGGGCCAGCCGTGTTCCGCATCGGTTATTCTCCGGAGCGTTTCGCAAGGCGGCGCGTTTGCCCTGGCGGCTCGGAATGGCAAAGAAAGGCGCGCCCAGCCTTTTGAATCGAGTGAACAGTGGAGCTGTGGCGATCGTGCCTCCGATTCAGCCGCCGGCGGGAATGACGTCTATCGACCAGATTTCGGAACAGAGCGCGCCCTCGTGGGCGGAGAAATTGTTGAAGTGGCAGAAGTGGATTTTGCTCGGCTTCATCATTTTGCTCATTGCTGCGGCGATAGCTTCCGGACTCGCAGGAGGTTGGGCAGCCGCGCTGGCCGCGGCCGTCATCGGTGCTGTTGTGGCTGCGGTTGCCTGGAATGCTCTGAAAAATTTCATCGCAAGCGCCGCTGCGGCAAACTCCATGCAACCGTCAAACTTTACGACAGCAGCTGTGACGCAAACGCCCCCGCGTCCAGACTTTCAAATCACGGCACCAGGAACTGCCGCATCTGCCGGAGGCTCGGGTACTGCAGACTCTGTGCAAGCGACGGCATTCCGCGCCGCAACGTCGCAACTCTTTGCCGAATTTCAATTGCTGCCCGACAATCCTGGGCCGCTTCCTTCTCTGGACATTGCGAATCTCCGAACCACGGTTCTGACGCGAATTGATCCCGTAACGACCATACCGAAGCGGGTGCAGGGACTGGTTAGCCTGTCCGAACATCTGCCATGGCGTCCGGTCGATCCGCTCGAAACAATCATGGCGGCACCGGATTTTCCGCAACCGATGTATGCGCCCTTGCGCGACCTGTCGCCAGAGTATCTCCTTCCGGGCGTCGAACAGATTCCGACTGACACTGTTGGCCTTTTGCAATCGAATGCAGCGTTCATCGAAGCCTACATGGTGGGACTGAATAGCGAGATGGGCCGCGAACTTTTGTGGTTTGGATATCCGACCGATCAGCGCGGCAGCTACTTCCGCCAGTTCTGGGATGTCAGCGCCTATGTACCACAGCCCGGAGATCCTACGGATCCCGCACAGCTCAAAGAGATGTTGAAGGACATTCCGCCGATTAACACATGGTTTTTGTCTTCCTCACTCGGGCAGCATCCCAACCGGCCTGGAACGGTGAAGAATAATCTGGTCCTTTTGGTCCGCGGCGAACTCTTCAGGCGCTATCCGAACGCGATCGTCTACGCCGGGAAGGCGAAACGCAATCCAGACGGCACGCGCGTCCTCGACGAAACCGACGAACGCTATCCGCTCTTCCGCGGCACGCTGTCTCCCGACATGACTTTTCTTGGCTTTAACCTCACCGCGGCAGATGCTCGCGGCGGGACGACATCTTCGCCGGACGGTTTCTTCTTTGTCTTCCAGGAGCAGCCTTCCGAGCCGCGCTTTGGGCTGGAGCCGACGCCGGACATTTCACCCGTGCCGCATTGGGCCGATCTGGCCTGGACCAACTTTGGATCAGCAAACGATGGGGCGCCAGGAGCACTACCCCCGATCAGCGGCATTTCTTCCACTGCGACCGCAATGATGACGCACAGTCCATGGCGGCTTGCGTCGCAAGTTTTTGCCAAGGTGCTGCAGAGTACCTCGGTGCCGGATTTTCTTACGCCATCGCAACAACCTACAGGTATTGCCATCGTGTCCGATGCTGACAACCCGAACGACACCAACAACCAGTGGGGTGTGAACAGCGCGCAGACGGCTTACATCCTGCTGCGACTTCCCTTCCGTGTTCTGCTCCACGCGGATTTGATGTTGCCACCTCCATGACCACGCCACCCAAACCCGTCCCGAACCAAACCCCCGCAAGCCGCGGACCCGGGGGTCTGTCTGCACGAACGCCGCTATTGCTGCTGCCCATCCACATCCAAACCCGTTTCATGAACCAAGAAAAGAACGGCTCGGAATTGTGGGTGAGAATCTATCCGGACCAGATTTCCGTGGATTCTCACGAACCGGAACTCACCAATCAGGAACTGTCCGATGGAATGGCGTATTGGAGCGCGGTCTGGCAATCCGGAATTCCTGCACCGAATCCCGATGATGCCATAGCCCCTTGGCGCGCCATCGCATCTCTTTATGGTGAGCAACGAGCCGCGTGGATTTGCGCTCGGTTGACACCGACAAATCTGTCCCAGCAACCGGTAGCTCCGACGCCCGGCGGAACGGCCCCAGTTCCCGCGCCTGCATTTCCGGCTGTGACGGTTCGCAATTCCTCTTGGGAAAAACCGGCGATTGCAGACGCGCTGCCGGACGCCTGGACCGTTGTGCTAGTTTCCAGTGGCCAGTCCACCCTATATCGCAGTGGCCCAGTGGTGGTTCCGCTCGCGGTTAGCTTGACGCCGAACAGTGGCTCATTTCCCGATGGTTCCGTAGTCGATGCTGACTTGCAGTGGATGGTGGACTTTCCCACCGCATTGCAAGCTGGAATGGCATTGAAGATTCCGCTTACGCCGCAGCTGAGCTCGCAGGGAATCGACCAGATTTTCGTATACGGCTTGCGCGGAAAGGACACGCAGGCGGGACAAACCTTCGCGGCGCTGTTGAACGCGCATCACTACACCGACGGACTGGCGCTGGTTCCACAGGGCTCCCCGACGAACAACACGCCCGACGCGAGTTCTGCGTACAGCCGAAAAGATCCGAATTACGAAATCAGCTTCGAGACGGAACGCGAAGAACCCCTGACGTCCGACCCGAATTGCGACGGAGTGACGCTAGCAACTCTTGTGGGAGTTGCTGCAAAGACATTCGATCACGTGCGCTATTCCGACGAGACAGATTCGCTCGACAGCACGGACATGCTGCGTGTGTTGTGGCCCGGAACGCTTGGATACTTCTTAAGCCAGATGATGGCTAGCGTTTTTTCCGCAGACGCGATCGAACAGTCCCGGCAATACGTTCTTGCTAACGCCTTCCCGCGCGGGCCGATTCCGGCGTTGCGCACCGGAAAAACTCCCTACTGCATTTTGCCGGTTACTTCGCTCGGCAACTACGGCATCGATCCAAAACTCGCTGGGCCAGTCGAAACGGGACTTGTGAATTTCGTGCGGAAACTCTGGCCGACATGGCTGGCAAGCTCCGCGGGCGCTCCGCGCATGCAAAGAGGCGGCGACCCCGACCAGAATCTGATGTCCGTCCTCGGGATGGATGCCAGCTCCATGAATTTTCAGGGCCGCCAAGTCATGGGAAGCTTTTTCCTCTGGAATCTGTTGGGGTTTCTTGGCGCACCGCCGGCATTCCAAGCCAGTTGGTGGCAAAACTTCGTGTCGCCCGGGCGCGCCCTGCTGAATCGATTTGGATACACGCAATGGAACCCTCGGGTTCTGTCGCTTGGCTTCGCACAAAAAAGCTTCCCTATTGGATTTGCCACCGTTCAGGATGGCCCGCTCTCGGAAAGCGCGACGCTAAATGCAGATGCCAATCTTAGCGGAAATCAAAAGGGCAACTACATCAATTGGCTGCAAACTGCTTCGCTGGCCGATATCCAGGCTGAGAATTACCCAGGACCGAAGCCGACTTCACTGCTGTACAAGATCCTGCGCCAGTCGTTGCTGCTCGAATACGCGAATCTGGCAGGACTCGCGGAAGTGAACGCGGGGCGGCTCAGTGTGGCACAGATTCAGGAAACCGAGTTGATTGCAGTGCAACCCGCCGCCACCACGTTGACTCCCTGGCAAGTGTTGGCCCGTCCTTCGATTCCCGCGCCGCAGATCTCATGGGCAGAGTATCTGCTTACCACGAGTTTTCCTCCCGAATCTCCCCTCGCGCAGCTCAACGACATCCGAACCAGCCTGGGGCGTCTCGCGAACCTGTCCACGGCTGAACTCGACCGGCTGCTGACGGAGACTCTCGACGCATGTAGCCATCGCTTGGATGTCTGGGCCACCGCCATTGCAACGTCGTTACTGAAGAGGACGCGCGCAAACCAAAACACGTCCGTCTGGCTCGGCTGTTACGGCTGGGTGGAAGACGTGCGACCGGAAACCGGACGGCAACTGGTCGCCGGTACGGAACTACAGCAAGTGCGGGCTCTCGACTCGGCAAGGGCACAAACAAACCGCGCAGTTCAGCTGCCCGCCCCGCTCGAGCCACCTTCGGATAATGGCGGCTTTGTTCTCGCGCCTTCGGCGGTGCAGGCAGCGGTAGCGGCTGTATTGCGCAATGGTTATATGACACATCAGGACACTGCGGAACAAGGCTTGCTCTCGATCGACCTCTCTTCCGAACGCGTGCAGAAAGCGTTGTGGCTGATTGATGGCGTGCAAGAAGGACAAAGCCTTAATACCCTGCTCGGATATCTTTTCGAGGACGCGTTGCACGACCAAAAGCTCGACAAGTACGTGCAACCGTTCCGCAACGCCTATCCATTAATCGGCAGCAAACTCACACCCTCGAGCGCTCCCGCGGAAGCCGTCTCCGCATCCGAAGTTGTGGACGGGCTCGCGGTGCGTACCGCATGGGACACGGGAAAGCTTGCCGCAGGTCAGAATTGGGGGACGGGACTTCCGGCACCGGGCACCGACCAAAACGCCGTCATCGCGATTCTGAAAGTTGTGGATGACTACGCCGATGCGCTTGGAGACGTCTCCATCGCGGAAGCCGTATTTCAGGCGATTCGCGGCAACTTCGGCACGGGAGGCGGTCTCATGGATGCGATTTCGCGCGGATCGCGACCTCCTGATCCCGCTGTGGTGACCACTCCTCGCGGCGGCCTGGACCTCACCCATCGGTTGGCTCTGCTTTTCGCGGGTCTTCCGGAACAAGACGCAGCCTGGAGCGGAACTCCAGTGCACCCACGCGGCGCAGCAGAACCGTGGCTCGACGCCTGGGTGAGCAAAATGCTCCCCGACCCTGCGACCGTGCGTTGCAAGGTGCAATATCAAAACGGCGGGGCGACTCAAACGACTGTCGTGAGCCTGCGCCAGCTGAATCTCGGACCGCTCGATGTGCTGGCGATCTCGGACGCCGCCGAGGTTCCGCAGAAATCTGAACTGGAAAGCCGCATCTTCTATGCGGCTGCGCCGCCAGCAGGCGCTACAAACCTACAGATCCTATTCGAAACTGGCTCACTACCTCCCGGCTCCATCGCATTCCCGGATGCGCTTTATGTGGCACAAAAACTCCGCATTCTATTGGGAGCGGGCCGGGCCCTCGTCCCGCAGGACATGACCACGCCGGAAACGAACGCGGCCGATGCGGGCGGATCCGTCGATGTCGCCGAGTTGCAATCCCGCGCGGCGGCAGCAGCGCAAAACCTCAAGAACGA
>JBEKVU010000194.1:0-7692 GCA_049513775.1 Candidatus Acidiferrum sp. | reverse complement strand
TCCGATTTATCTGCTTTGATAAACGCATAGTCAGCGTGAATGGGCATTTCGAGAATACCGCGTTGACCGTTGATCACGCGCTCTTCTTTGCCTTCCGCGACTTCAGTGGCCACGCCGACGGTGGTGTAGAAGCCCAAAAGTCCCGCCGCCGCCGCGCGCATTCTCTCGCACAGAATGCCCTGCGGCACCAGTTCGATAGTGACTTCGCCCTTGGCAAACCGCTCCTGGAAATAATAGGAATGTGGGCCGGGAAAGGCCGCAATCACGTGGCTGATTTGCCCGTTCTTAAACAGCGGCGACAACTCCCCTTCGCGCGTGCCACAATTGTTGCTGATGGCGGTAAGATTTTTGCTTCCCCGTCGCACCATCGCTTCGATCAAATTGTTGGGGAAACCCGAGCCGCCAAATCCGCCGAACATAATGCGCGCGCCGTCGGGAATGTCGGCGACGGCAGCGTCAAGCGTGGCAAATAGTTTTTGTTTCACGGCGTTGATCCGGGCGTTTGCGACCCAGTGTATCGTATCAAAGCTGCCGCGATGGAGCTCGGCAGGGACTTCTGTGCTGGCCCGCGCCTGAGGCGCATGGCTGTGACCCTCCGCGTTTTTTTGGTAACGTGGTTTGAACGGTTGCCGCTCTTCTTGCGCAACGGTCTTATCGCTGGTTTTACGAAACGAGCAACATGAAAGTCAGCATCCTGCTTCTCGGTGGCGCGGTGGTGGTGCTCGGATTGGGTGCCGCGGTTACGGCGACGTTCTTGCACGACGGTGTCAGCGCTTCGGCCACACCTACCAAGTTCGAGGCATTTCTCGCACGTAATGCGCGGCATCTGGCGACGCCGTCCAGTGCTCGCTCCATGGCCAACCCGCTGCAACCTACTGTGGGGAATCTCCGCGATGCGCGGCTGCACTTTGCCGATCACTGCGCCTTCTGCCACGCGAATGATGGCAGCGGCGACACCATGATGGGCCGCGGCATGTATCCAAAGCCTCCGGACCTGCGCACTGCGGAAACGCAAAAGCTTTCAGACGGCGAACTTTTCTGGATCGTGGAAAATGGCGTGCGTTTCACCGGCATGCCGGCGTTCGGCGGCCACGGCTCCGCCGACGACAGCTGGAAGCTTGTGCTCTTCCTGCGCCACCTTCCGCAACTGGGCGCGCAAGAACGGATGGAAATGGGCCGCTACAATCCCAAAGGCCCGGACGAGCGCAAGGAAGAACAGGACGAAGACGACTTTTTGAATGGCGCCGCGCCAACGCCAAACAGTCCCGCGCCATCCAAACATTAGGTTACCGCGGCAGAATGTTATGCTGGGAATGGAGACATTTATGCGAATTCGTTCAGTGTTGATGGGGCTCGTCTTGATGTTGCTGGCTGCCCGCGCATTCGCGCACGGCGATAAAGTTCACGTGCGCGGAACCGTCACGAGCGTGACCGATTCGTCCGTCACCGTGAAGAGCCCGGACGGCAAAGCAGTAGAGGTAAAACTCGTGAAGGGTACGATTTACATCCTGCACCAGGCAAGCGCGGACCAGCCCGCCAAAGCCGGCGACCTGGCCGTGGGCGACAACGTGGTGATTCACGCCACGCCGGAGGGCACTAGGCTCGAAGCCGATGAAGTGAAGTTTTCCGTGCCGGCAAAATCCTCGCCGGTTCCAAAGTCATAGACGCAAGCCACGCTGCATCCGCTTCGCAAAAAATAATTTCCGCAGGAATCATTCCGCGCTACAACTGCGCGGCCTCCGAAACAATGCTCCCAGATTGCATCAGGACCACGCGTTCGCCAAGGGCGCGGGCTTCGCTGCGGCTGTGTGTGACGTAAAGAATCGGAATGTTTCGCGCAGCGCGCCAGGCACGCAAATCCGCAACGATCTGGGCTTTCAAATCATCGTCGAGGCCGGTCATCGGCTCGTCGAGCAATAACACCACCGGATCCGTCACCAGCGACCGCGCCAGTTCGACGCGTTGCGCTTCGCCGCCGGAAACTTCGGCTGGTTTGCGCTGACGTAACTCCGTGATACGAAAGGCAGAAAGTATCTCGTCGATGCGCTGCTGCTGCTCCGCACCCGGCAGATCGCCGATTCCGTAAGCGATATTTTCTTCCACGGTGAGATGGGGAAACAGCGCCAGCGACTGAAACACGTAGCCGATGCGCCGCCGGTAGACGGGCGTATCCACGGCCGCCGCAGAGTCGAACAGAATTCCTTTTCCAACGCTGACTCTGCCGCTATCCGGTCGCACCAAGCCAGCAATGCAATCGAGCAGCGTGGATTTTCCCGCGCCGGAAGGACCAAACAGAATGGTGATGCCTGGTGGAAATTCTAGCGCAACGTCCAGAACGAACGGCTGGCGGTTTGCGCGTTCGCGTGCAGTAAGCGTGCGTGCTTTGTGCACGCGCACCAGCAACGGTGCGGCTATTTCGTGGCCCACGGCGTCCACAAGCGGCGGCCGGCGTAGGGATTCGCGTGGCGATTTACCGCGTACACCAAGGCCAGCACCAGAAACGAGATGCAAAGCAACACCAGCGCCATGCGATTGGCTTGGCCATATTCGAGCGATTGCACCTGATCGTAGATGGCGATAGACGCCGTGCGCGTGACGCCAGGCAAACTTCCTCCGACCATCAGCACCACGCCAAATTCGCCGAGCGTGTGGGCAAAACACAGCACCACAGAGGTGACGATTCCGGGCAGAGAAAGCGGCAGAATTACCGACCGAAAGGTGCGCCACGGACTCGCGCCGAGAACCGCGGAAGCGCTGAGCAATCTGCGGTCAATGCTTTCAAACGCACCCATAAGCGGTTGCACGGCAAAAGGGAAACTATAGAACACGGAAGCGATGACCAGGCCGCCAAAGGTAAACGCCAGTCCATGTCCAAATGCTGCATTCCAGAATTGTCCCAGCGGACCCGCCGGTCCCATGGCCAGCAGCGCGTAAAAACCCAGCACCGTAGGCGGCAGCACCAGCGGCAGCGCGACGACGGCTTCGAGCAAAAATTTTCCGCGCCACGCGGTGAACGCGAGCCAGTAGGCAATCGGCATCGCGATCACCAGCAAAAGCGCCGCGACGCACGAAGCCAGCTTGAGCGACAGCCACAACGGAGCCATAGACATCGGGTGTTAGTGTACGTCGATTGCTACTTTGCGGGCATCTCGAACGAGAAACCGTATTTTTTAAGCGTTTCGCGGCCTTGCGCGCCAGTCACAAATTCCAGAAAGGCGCGCGCCGCAGCTTTATTGCCGGAGCTTTTCAAGACCACCGCGCCTTGCTCGATCGGCGGATAGGCATCAGCAGGCACTTCCCACCATTTGCCGTCTTTCATGCCCGGCGAGAGCGCGAGAGAAAGCGCCACCAGCCCGGCTTGCGCACTCCCAGACTGCGCGAACTGCGCGGCTTGCGAAATATTTTCGCCGTAAACGAGTTTGCTTTTTATCTGGTCATAAATTCCGGCACGGTGCAAAGCGGCGACCGCGGCCCGACCATACGGGGCGTGCTCCGGATTGGCTACGGCAATTTTCTCAACGCGCGCATCGAGCAAGGTCTTCCAGCCGTCTTTTGCGACATCCCCGGCAGAACTCGGCGGCGTCCAAAGGACGAGCCGGCCCACGGCGTATCTGGTTAGTGTTCCGTTTTCGACAAGTCCCGCCGCATCGAGCTTCTTCGCATAGTCCATGTCCGCGGAAAAGAAGACATCGAACGGGGCGCCGTTCTGAAGTTGCGAGAAAAAATTGCCGCTGGAGCCATAAATCACATCGATCTTCGCATTAGAAGATTTTGCAAACTGCTGCACCAAATCGGGCATGGCGAATTGCAAATCCGCCGCCGCAGCAATCTTTATCGTCTGCGCGGTAGGAGTTTGCGCAAGTCCGGTCAAAGTAAGCGGACCGAACATTACCAGCAGGGCGGGAACCGCAAGCAACAAAAGGCAGCGCCGGCGGCTGAACTTTCGTTTTGGCAAAGCACCGGCAAGAAAGGGCGATTTCATTTCGCTTGAGCCCTCTGAATTTGCGCGCCCTGCTTAGTCGCACCGCGCGAACCGCCGTGATAGTTGGCCGCCGCATGCCAAACACGCAACAGCTCGGACACCGACCACGCCTGTGCGATACACCCGCAAGGGGTAAACGGTGCGTCGCCATCAAAGATCTCGCCAACGGTTCCTAATCCGTAGGTATAAATTTGCCGGCCCAGAGCATCCAGATAGCGCAACGCGGTATCTGGATCGCCATAAACGCGCAGATGCGCGAGCACGTACGGACCGAGCAGCCAGCCCCACGTGGTTCCCTGATGGTAAGCGCCATCGCGCGAAAGCGGATTTCCGCCGTAGTGCCCCTGATACCCGGGCTCGCCCGGTGCGAGGCTGCGCAGCCCATGCGAAGTGAGCAGCTTCTGCGCGCAGACGTCCACCACGCTCTTTTGCTGTTCGCTGGACAGCGGGCTCACCGGAAGCGAAACGGCAAAAATCTGGTTGGGCCGCAACGAACCATCCGAACCAATTTCCGGCGCATCGATCACGTCATAACAGCAGCCGCGCGAAGCATTCCAGAATTTTCCAAAGCTGGCGGCGGCTAGGGCTTTCAATTTTTCGTAATTCTCGGCAGGTTTTACCAGCACGCGGGAAAACTGGATCATGGTTTCGAGCGCGTTGATCCATAGGGCGTTGATCTCCACGGCTTTGCCGGTGCGCGGCGTGACCACCCAGTCGCCCACTTTCGCGTCCATCCAGGTGAGTTGCACGCCGGGGCCGCCGGCGTAGATCAAGCCGTCGGCGGGATCGACGTGAATGTTGTAGCGCGTGCCGGCGACGTGCGCTTCGACGATGCCGGCGAGCACCGGAAAGAGTTTCTGTAGCGTGGCGGCGTCTTGCGTGGCGGCAAAATACAGCCGCACAGCTTCGAAGTACCACATCGCGGCGTCCACGGTGTTGTAGCCGGGCTGACCCGCGGCATCCGGGAAATTATTGGGCAGCATGCCGCCGTCGACGTAGCGCGCGAAGGCCAGCAAAATTTTGCGCGCGATATCGGTACGGCCGGTGCTGAGCGTCAGGCCAGGCAAGGCGATCATAGTGTCGCGGCCCCAGTCGGCGAACCAATGATAGCCGGCGATGACCGTGCGGCCGTCGGTATTTTCGGCGCCCGCGGAATCACCGCTCGCCGTGGGCAAATCGCGCTTCACGATGAATTGGTCCGCGGCCAAAACCAGTTGCCACACCCACGCAGGAGCATCTTCGAGCGAGTCGGTGTCAGGATCGTTCTCGGCCGGTGCGGGCGAATTGGCCTGCTGCCAGGCCTGAAACATTTTCACGTCGTGATTGGCCTGTTCGGCACGCGCAGTTTCCGCATCCAGCAAAGCATTGGCTTCGGTGCTGAGCACCAGCGTGACGCTTTCGCCGGCAATTAATTCCGCGCGAAAGAGCGCGGCGAAAAGATTGTCTTCGTGGTCGTCGAGGCCGCGCTCTTGCTCGGCGGGGAAAAGATAGCCCCGATACCATTCGTGGTGCGGTTCGCAACCCGCGGCAGTACTCTTTAAATAGAAGGTTCGCGCACCGTCAAAGGCGGTAATGGCCACGCCGTTTTCCACTGGCGCGATATTCATGCGCCAATCGCCGGCGTGGGTCATAGAGTGAAAATCGCGATAGTTCACCAGCGCCTTGAACTTCAGGGAAAGCGGCAGGCTGCCGCACACCAAGGTGTATTGGACGTAAGTGGTATTTTCTCCCTGGCGCATCCACACGCGCTTTTCGAGCAAAGCGTCGGCGAGCGCGTAAGTCCAGACGGGGCTCATGCCTTCGAGATGAAAACTTTGCAGCAGTCGAAAACCCTGCGGGTCGACGGTGCCGCTGGCCCAGCGATGCGTGCTCAACGCGAAGGAGTCGCTGCCGTATTGCGCGTTCTCGTCAATTCCGGCGACCAGTTGCGTGCGACCGACGGGCGGTTGCAGCGCGGCAACCATTAGCCCGTGATAGCGGCGCGTGGCGCCGCCCGCCACGGTGCCCGAAGCAAAACCGCCGATGCCGTTGGTGACCAGCCATTCGCGCGAATTTGCGGAGTCGAGGTTGCCGCAAATGTCGCGCTCGAAGCGAATTTCAGCTTCGGGCATGGAAGTGGTCAGAGAAGGTTTCGCGGAGTCCGCTGCAGCCGGCGTAAGCACTGGCGGCGCTGATTTTTGTTTGGCCGGTTGGCCACGACGCGCACGCGACGGAACTGACGGCGACGGAGCCCGGCGCGATTTCTGCGAGCTGTTCTTAGGCATAGCGCGTTTTCTCACCTCGGTGCAACTCGTCTCTCCGCAGGGAGGCTCGTGGCGTGGTAGTGGCGAATCGTTAGATTCGCAGCCGTTGACCCCGGCGCCCGCCCGCAGCATGCGAATCCAGAGATTCACGACTACGTCAGCTGGACGGCACCGAACCTCGCTCCGCTACTCGCCGCTCTGTTCGAGCAGTTTGGCCACCAGCCCGGTCCAGCCGGTCTGGTGATTGGCACCTATTCCCGCGCCGGTATCACCGTTGAAATATTCGTAGAACTGCAACAGATTTTTCCAGTATGGATCGCTCTGAAACAGTTCCTGCTGGCCGGCCATGGCCCGGCGGCCATCTTCACCGCGCAGGAAAATGTGCACCAGGCGACGGGAAATTTCCGCGGCGGTTTGCCACAAGTCCACTTCATTGCCAGAGGCCGTGGGGCATTCAATTTTGAAATCTTCGCCGTAGTAATGATGAAATTTCTGCAGCGATTCCACCAGCAGGTAATTCACGGGAAACCAAATCGGCCCGCGCCAGTTGGAATTGCCGCCGAAGATACCGGTGCCCGATTCGGCGGGCTCATAGTCCACGCGATTGACGTGCCCGTTGACTTCGACCTCGTACGGATGCTCCCGGTGATAACGGGAAAGTGCGCGCACGCCATGCGGCGAAAGAAATTCGTTTTCGTCCAGCATGCGATTGAGCACGCGCGCGAGCTGCTTGCGGTTCACCAGAGAAAGCAGCCGCCGCACCCCGCGCGCGGATCGCTGCGTGCTCTCGAGATGCTCCGGCAAACCGGTGTGATTGTCGATGAACCACTGCATGCGGCGCTTGAAGCCGGGCAGACGATCGATCACCTCGGGTTCCAGCGTTTCGACCGCGAACAGCGGAATCAAGCCCACCATGGAGCGAATCTTCATGAAGTGTTCTTCGCCGTTGGGCAATTGCAACACGTCGTAGAAGAAGCCGTCTTCGTCGTCCCACAGCGAGATGCCCTTTTTGCCGACGTCGTTCATGGCTCGCGCGATGCCCACGAAGTGCTCGAAGAACTTGCTGGCGACGTCTTCGTAGGCGGGATCTTCCTTGGCTAGTTCCAGCGCGATAGCCAGCATGTTCAGGCAGAACATGGCCATCCAACTGGTGCCGTCGGATTGTTCAAGATGTCCGCCGGTGGGCAAGGGCGCGGAGCGATCGAAAACTCCGATGTTGTCTAACCCGAGAAAACCGCCTTGAAAAATGTTCATGCCGTCGGGATCTTTGCGATTCACCCACCAGGTAAAATTCAGCAAGAGTTTGTGAAACACTTTTTCGAGGAAACCACGATCCGCAACGCCGCGCACGCGCCGTTCGATTTTATAAACGCGCCACGCCGCCCAGGCATGCACCGGAGGATTTACATCGCCGAAGGCCCATTCGTACGCGGGCAACTGGCCGTTGGGATTCATGTACCATTCGCG
>JBEKVU010000193.1:0-7748 GCA_049513775.1 Candidatus Acidiferrum sp. | reverse complement strand
AAAAGCCATGGGCGGCTGGGAGATTTGGCGTTTGTTTCGTTCGAGCATTATCCTTTTGCGCCGTGCGAGGTGACGTGGGCGGATCTATACCGCGAGCCGGAACTGGTGAAGCACATTTTGCAGGTGTGGCGGGATGATGGCGTGCCCGCGAATGTGCCACTTATGATTACGGAAAGCAATGTGTCGTGGGAATTGACGCAACCGATGGCGGATGTGTTTGCGGCGTTGTGGCTGGCGGACAATGCTGGGGCGTTTCTCGCCAATGGGGGAGCGGCGTTTTATCACTCGCCGATACAGCCGGAACCGCTGCGGCCGGGATGTCATGGGTGGAGCACGTATGGAAACTTTGTGGCGGATGAGAACTTGGAGGTGTCACAGTATGCGTCGCAATATTTCGCCAGCCAGTTGATCAATTTAGAGTGGGTGCGACACGGGGCCGGGGTGCATGAACTTTTTCCGGCGAGCGCGGATGTGATAGATGACGCGGGGCGTGGGCTGGTGACGGCGTATGCGGTGAGGCGGCCGGATGGGGAGTGGTCGGTGATGATTGTGAACAAGGACGCGTCGAATGCGCATCGCGTGAGAGTGGTGCTGAAGGATGCGATGGGCCGCGAGCGGACTTTTTCTGGCCTGGTGAATATGGCTGCGTTTGGGGCAGAGCAGTATGTATGGCACGCGGAGGGGGCGAAGAGTTATGCGCAGCCGGATGGGCCGTTGCGGCGAACGACGGTGCTGGCGAGCAAGGATGGCGTTTTTGACCTACCGAGGGCTTCGGTGACGGTGCTGCGCGGGCGAATCAGCGGGTCATAAATCGCGAGCGAGTGCCAAGGTTGACCGTACACCTGCAAAACTGCAAAGACCAAGTAAAAGCGCCGGGACTAAGGCCCGGCCGCGACAAAATCAACTGCGTAATTTAGACGCCCGTGATTTCGCCCGAGGGGTCGAGGTCGATGCTGGCGGCGCGGGAAATTTTTGGCAGGCCGGGCATTAGCATCATGTTGCCGGCGATGGCGACTACGAAGCCTGCGCCGCTCGAGAGGTTGGCGTCGGTAACGTTGAGGGTCCAGCCGGTCGGAGCGCCCATCTTCTTGGGATCGTCGGAAAGCGAGTATTGCGTTTTTGCGATGCAGACGGGGAATTTTGCGTAGCCCCAGGCTGCGTATTGGCGAAGTTTGTTAGTGGCTTGTTCGCTGAAGGTGACGCCTGCGCCGCCGTAGACGTTGGTGACTACTTTGCGGATTTTTTCTTCGAAGGAGTCCTCGGGGTTGTAGATCGGTTGCGGGTTGGCTTGCGGACTTGCGGCGATCACTTCTACTACGCGTTCGGCTAGTTCGGCTGCGCCCGCGCCGCCTTTGGTGAAGGCTTCGTTTAGGGCGCTGACTACACCGTGTTCCTTGCAGTAGCCGAGGAGGCGGTCGAGTTCGGCGGGAGTGTCTTTGGGGAAGCGATTGATGCCGGCGACGATGGGGACACCGAAGCGTTTGAGACTGTCAATGTGCTTGCCGAGATTGGCGAAACCTTTTTCGAGGTCACCTTCGCCCTGGTTGCGGAGGCTTTGCGCGGTGGTGACGAGGACGGCGACGGACGGCTTAATGCCGCTGGTGGGCATGACGATATCGAAATATTTTTCGAGGCCAAGGTCGGCGGCGAATCCGCATTCATTGACAACGTAGTCGGCGAGGCGCAGACCCATTTCTTGAGAAATAATGCTGCTGGTGCCGTGCGCGATGTTGGCGAAGGGTCCGGTATGCACGGTGGCGGGGGTGCCTTCGGTGGTTTGCACGAGATTGGGAAGAATGGCCTCGCTAAGGAGGGCCATCATGCCGCCGGTGGCGGCTAATTCTCTTGCGTGGACTGGTTTTCCGTCGCGCGTGGTGCCGACGATGATGGAGTCAAGGCGTTTGCGGAGATCGTCGCGACTGGCGGCGAGGGCCAGGATGGCCATGACTTCGGAGGCCGCGGTGATTACGAACCCGGTGTGGCGATTGGCGCCCTCGCGCTTGCCGCCGACTTCGACGATGACGCGGCGAAGGGCGCGATCGTTCATGTCCATGCTGCGCGGCCAAGTGATACGGGCGGGATCGAGCTGGAGGTCGTTGCCATGAAAGAGGTGGGCATCGATTAGCGCGGCGAGGAGATTGTGGGCGGAGGTGATGGCATGGAAGTCGCCATTGAAATGGAGATTTATTTTTTGGCTGGGCTCCAGCTGGGACATGCCGCCGCCGGCAGCGCCGCCTTTCATGCCGAAGACCGGGCCGAGGGAGGGTTCGCGGGAGGTGATGATGGATTTTTTGTCGATGTGCTCGAGGCCTTGCGTGAGACCGATGGAGGTGACGGTTTTGCCTTCGCCGGAGACGGTCGGAGTGGTGGCGGTGACGAGGATTAATTTGCCGCGACGGCGCGCGAAGGCTGGGTCGGAGAGAAGTTCCAATTTTATTTTTCCGGCAGCCGAGCCTAGAGGTTCGAAATATTTATCGGGCACGCCGAGCTTGGTGGCGATTTGCTGAATGGGGAGAAGAGATTTGGTCACGGGAACTCACTTGAGCGCGATCGGTTGAAACGTACGGGCGCGGTTGGAGCGAGTTATTGTAACTAACTGCTGGCGGCGAACGCCAGACGGTTGATTTGCCGATGCGTTTGTGGGCTGTGCGTGTTGCGTTTGCTCTAGAGGTTATTCGTTCAGCGACGCGGCTACGGATTCGTTTTTGGGCGATTGCTGATCGAGCAGAGCGACGAAGTCGCGGCCGGAGGCGGGAACGTCGACCTTGCCTTGGCGGACGATTTCCTCGGCGGTGAGATCGCGACCGTAGAGTTTTTTGTTGGCGCTGCCGTCGGAGCGAAGCGTAGAACCCTCGAGCGAGACGCCGGCGAAGAGCCCGCGCGAGCGGGAGTAGCTGAGGACTTCGGCTTGCATGACAATGTCGGTATCGGCGGCGGCGGTGCGGCCTTTGGGTCCTACGGCGGCCGAAGCGTCAGCGCCGAGTTTTACTTTGCTGCTCATGATGGACTCGGCGCCTCGGGGATTCATGACCAAGAGGACGAAGTCGGTAGCCTGACCGCCGAGCTGGAAGCCGATGTTCGCGCCTTCGAGGGCGAAGAGGGCGGGAGCGCTCCAGTGGCCGGTGAAATGCTCACCGGTGCGACAGGTGATGGCGCCGCGGCCAAAGTCGCCGCCGACTCCGAAGGCGAATTTCAAGACCGAGGGAATTACGATGACGCATTCGGCCTTGTTGAGAAGATCCTTGGGGATGCCGTCGGGGATGTCCATGATCTCTTTGAAGACTTGGCCGCAGGCGGCGAGGCGCTTTTCTTCCCGGGTTTCGGTGGCTGCAAACGCCGGACAAACCAGAAACATGGCGACAACAAAAGCGCAAACTTTTCTCACGGCAAGACTCCCGGGCATCTACTTCATTTTTGGGCGAAGGGGAGGGTTGCACAAGTTGACCGAAGGGACGGGTATGTCATAAGTCCAAATGCTTGAAGTGATTGCGTCGGTGTGCGGCAAGGCCTTTTTTTTCATTCGTTTAGGGTTTCCGGGCAGGATGTGCTGCACGCGCGGTGCGCTCGCACCCGTTACCTACGAGTGCCACGGGATGAAAATAACCCGACAACGCGGAGGCATTCTCGCGGAAACTAGGAACGCAGTAACGAGCAGGTGACAAAAACTGGCGGGAGTGGTGGCCTGCGCGTGTCGCCTGTGTTATAAAAATCAGACCGAGATCGAGCTGACCCTACGTGCCTTTCATCAATTTTCCCGCGCGCGAAATCAATTGCAAGCTGGTGTACTACGGTCCAGGTCTGGGCGGAAAGACCGCCAACCTGCAGTGGATCTACGACCACACGGGGCAAAACCAAAAAGGCAAGATGGTATCGCTGGCGACGGAGACGGACCGCACGCTATTTTTTGATTTTCTGCCGCTGGATTTGGGGACGGTGCGCGGGTTTAAGACGCGCTTTCATTTGTATACCGTGCCCGGACAGGTTTTTTATGAGGCCAGCCGCAAGTTGATTTTAAAAGGCGCAGACGGCGTGGCGTTCGTGGCGGATTCGCAGGAAGAACGGCTGGATGCGAATTTTGAAACAATGGAAAACCTGCAGGAACATTTGAAAGAGCACAAGCTGGATTTCACGACGATTCCTTACGTGCTGCAATTGAACAAACGGGATTTGCCCAATGCCATGCCGGTGGATGAATTGACGCGGCAGTTGCAGAAAAAGAGCGAGCCGGTGATTGAGGGCGTGGCGGTAACGGGGCAGGGCGTGTTTGAAACGCTGAAGGAATTGGCGAAGATGGTTTTGTCGGAACTAAAGAAGAGCGGGTGACCGCACGCGGTGGAATACAACTTCGATCGTGACGCGCATGGCAACCGCGTTGCCCTTCTTATCTCGAGCCGGTCTGAACTTCCACTGCGTGGCACCGTTTTTCAGCGAAGGCGTGGCTCGGCGCCTTCTGGACAACGACGTCTTCCGGTAATCCTTCCTTTGTGACCGTAACGGTCAGCCAGACTCTAGCTTCAATTTGCTCGGACGGCGCATCAGGAGGGAACTCCGGCGCGGGACAATGCTCACACGCAGGCTTCCGCTAGACGAAAATAGCTTTCGTGCCCGGAATTCAAAATTTGGCGAGGGCTTGGGCTTCGGTTTCGAAGGTCGGGATGGCGTCGACGAGGCGCGTGACGGTGAGGGAGTCGCGGACGCGGCCAGGGCCGCAAACCAGGTACAGAGAGCCTTTTTCGCGGGCCATGCCGATGGCCACGCGTACGAGCGTCGAGATGCCGGAGCTGTCGATTTGCGTGACGTGATTCAGGATGACCACAACCTTGTGCACACCGCGACGAACGATGGTGTTGAGGGCTTCGTGAAGCTGCTCGGCGGATTCGCCAATGGCCAGACGGCCGTGGACGTCGACGATCGAAACTTCACCCTGGTCGCGGACGCTGATTTCCATGGGATTGTGGTGGTCAGTCATGTCTGCGTATCGTTTGGGAGTAACCTTCACAAAACTTCCCCTCTCCAGCCGACGCCGATGGCGCACGCGACGCTAGGGCAGTTCAGGGGCTGGAGGCACATTATACGATGCTGGGGGTACGAGACAAGATAACTAGAAAAGTTTTCCGCGCGGACGGGAACGGGGAGCGATTGAGATACGAGCTCGACTTCGGGACGGTCGCTAGGGGAGCCCGAGCTGCGGGGTCCCGGCGAGGCTTAGAAATCCGGGACCGTTGCGAAGAAAACATTCGGGATAATAAGCCAATCATCACTAAATTCAATACAAGCAATGCAAAGTTCAAACATTACCGGCGCGTGACGATGCGTATAATTCCGGTCATCCGAAATAGCATGTCCCCACTGAGAAGCAGTTAAACCAAGACAGTGGAGCGGAGAACTATGAGGCGCTTGGCCGGCAAGTGTTGTTTCCTTATTTGTCTGGTGTTAGGAACAACGATCCTCCCTTCCGCGTCCCTTATAGCGCAGCAAGCGGCCCCTTCGACAGGGGCGGCTTCGACCACCTCCTCCGCGGCACCCTCTGCGACTTCTTCAGAACCCGGTAGTAAAGCGCTGGACGAGAAGCTAGCGCAGCTCGATCAGCGCGTGACGGCGGCGCAATCTTCGGCGGACAACGCGTGGATGCTGGTAAGCGCGGCGCTCGTGCTGATGATGACCGGGCCCGGGCTGGCGCTCTTCTATGGCGGATTGGTGCGGCGCAAGAATACGCTGGCGATCATGATGCAAAGCTTTGCGCTGATGGGCGTGATTACCGCACTGTGGGCCCTGGTGGGATACAGCCTGTGCTTTGGGGGAAACGGGCCGCTGATTGGCGGGTTCGAGCATGCTTTTCTGCGCGGCGTGGGGGCGGAACCGAACGCGGACTATGCAGGGACGATTCCGCAAACTACGTTCATGGTTTATCAGCTGATGTTCGCGATTATCACTCCGGCTTTGATCACGGGGGCGACGGCGGAACGGCTGAAATTCAGCGGCACGGTGTTGTTTTTGACGCTGTGGTTCCTGGTGGTGTACGCGCCGCTGGCGCACATGGTGTGGGGCAAAGGCGGATTTTTGAATGCCAGCCTGGGTGGGAAGTTTCCGACGCTGGATTTTGCGGGCGGCACGGTAGTGCATATTTCATCGGGAGTTTCGGCGCTGGTCTGCGCTCTGTATTTGAGGAAGCGCACGGGGTATCCGCAACGGCCCATGCCGCCGCACAGCCTGGTGTTGAGTTTTATTGGTGCGTGTTTGCTGTGGGTGGGTTGGTTTGGATTTAACGCCGGGAGCGCGCTGGCTTCAAACGGGCTGGCGTCCAGCGCCTTTGTGGCGACCCATTTCGCGGCGGCGACGGCGGCGCTCGGCTGGAGCGCGGCGGAATGGATCAAGAACGGAAAGGCGAGCGCATTGGGAGCGATTTCCGGAGCGGTGGCAGGATTGGTGGCGATTACACCAGCCGCGGGATTTGTGGGGCCGATGCCGGCGCTGGTGATCGGTCTGGTGGCGGGATTATTTTGCTACTGGATGGTGACGAAGGTGAAAGCGGTGTTCGGTTATGATGACTCGCTGGACGCCTTCGGAGTGCACGGCGCGGGCGGAACGATTGGCGCACTGCTGACGGGAGTGTTCGCGCAAGCGGTGATCAACCCGATTTTTGGCGCGGGGAAAGCTGTCGGCGGGCTGGACGGACATTGGGGACAAGTAGGCAACCAGCTTGTGGGGATCGCGGTGGCGTGGATGTTTGCGCTGGTGGGAACTTTTATTTTGCTGAAGATCGTGGACGCGATTACCGGACTGCGCGTGACGGATGATGACGAAGTGGCGGGTTTAGACATCGCGCTGCACGGAGAAGAAGCGTATAACCTGGAGCCCTAGGAAACGTTAGGAATTGTTCGAAGAAGCGAGTACAGCCACGATAAGTCTGCTCGAAGCGAGAGCACCGCGTGGCGTGGAGCGACAAAGTTCATGATGAAATTGGAAGCGATTATTCAGCCCTCGCGTTTTGAGTCGGTGAAGAGTGCGTTGCTCGAAATCGGCATCGAGGGGATGACGGTGACGGAAGTGCGGGGACACGGACGGCAGAAGGGGCATACCGAGGTGTATCGCGGGCGGGAGTACACGGTGGATCTGTTGCCGAAGATCAAGTTGGAATTGGTACTGCCGGATAAGTTGGTCGATAAGGTTGTGGACACCATTCTAAAGACCGCCAAGACAGGGAAGATTGGCGACGGTAAAATATTTCTTACGCGGGTGGACGAAGCGATTCGCATCCGCAATGAAGAGCGCGGGGAGAATGCGCTCCAGTGAATTTCGGCGCGCGCCCCAGCCTGGATCGCAGCAGCCATGCAAAGAACGGTCCCCGGCATGGCTTCACCGCTAGTGTGCACGGAACAGTGACGCCACCATTCAATCCTATGGCTACCCTCGGTCCACAAGTCGAAGCCGAACGGCAGCGCATCCGCGAACAATTCGACGGCGGCACCGGTGCGCGGGAGACACTGCAAGCGCTCTGCGAAATGGCGGACCGCAACATTCAGCAAGTACTTGGGGAATTGCAACACGCGCGGGGAACGGAACCGCAGGGATTGTGTTTGCTGGCGCTGGGGGGATATGGCCGCCAGTTGCTGTTTCCGTATTCGGACCTGGACATTTTGTTTTTGTTTGGAAACGAGAAGGCGGAGCGGGACTTTCGCCCGTTGATTGCGGAATTCTCGAAAACACTGTGGGATGTGGGCTTTCGCGTGAGCTCGGCGGGCCGGACA